>JBBSUA010000179.1:0-4723 GCA_038235315.1 Pseudomonadales bacterium
TCAACGGGCAAACTCTGTTTTTGAAACCACTGGTATTGCAAGCTCTAAAGTGAAAGCACAGCAAAACGCTCTCGAAAGTGCTAGCAAAACCTGCCGAAGCAAACAAGTGATTGTCGTTGATGATACCGTGAAATACAACGGTGTTTTAGATGAGCGCACTGGACGTATGATTGGACAAGTGGGTGCCGTTGTTGGCTCTGTATTTGGCACAGGTACACCAAACTTATCTCGCGATGATGACTATGAATACACTATCAACTTTCGTTGCCAATAGTTAATCTACTGTAGCTAACTCTGATTAAAACAAAACGTTAGAGTACAACGCAAGACTGAGATAAATTAAAAACATAGCCAATAAGCAGACGATAAATCTTTAATCGCCGCTTATTGGCTTTTTTTATGAATAGGCTTTTGGTTAGTCAAATTTTAAGCTAAGCTGAGTCCTTGATTTTACACTTTATAATCCAGTGGTCTGACATTATGCGTAAACCTAATCTCGCTATGCTTACAAATGCTAAAAGTGCAGCGGCTAAAACACTGATGCCTGCAAAAGATTTAGCGACATTAGAGGCCGAACTTGCCGCGCAAGAAGACAGCCTTGATAATAGTCTTGAGGACACAGTCCTACGTCTGAGCGATTATTTAGCAGCGGTTGAGATGGTCGTCAAGCAAACCTTTGATCATCGCGTCTGGGTTAAGGCTGAGATTCGCAATCTATCGAGTAAAGGTGGACACTATTATTTTGAGTTAGCCGAAAAAGATGACGATGGCAAAGTCGTTGCCAGCTGTCGAGGTAACCTATGGCGCTTTAAAGCCGCGCGAGTGTTATCCAAGTTCGAACGTGCAACAGGTATGCAGCTCAATCGTGATTTGACAGTTTTGCTCAAAGTATCTGCCAGCTTTCATGCACAATATGGCTTTGCGTTAACGATTGAAGATATTGACCCTAGCTACACTTTAGGTGATTTGGCGCGGCAATATGCTGAGATGGTTGACCGCTTAACGGGTGAAGGCTTAATGCATCTGAACCAGCAGCTGCCTGCTCCTTTTGATATTGAGCACGTGATTGTCATTGCTCCTGAAAAAGCCGCTGGACTGGGTGACTTTCAAGCGGACGCTAATAGACTGGCGAGCACGGGCGCTTGCCAGTTTCATTACTATAATGCGACCTTTCAAGGCAATCACGCGCCAGCTGAAATTCGTCAAGCCATTGTCAGCGCCCAACAGGAGTTTTATACCACTTATCAACGCTTGCCTGATTTATTAGTGATTATTCGTGGTGGCGGTGCGGTCGGTGATTTGGCATATCTCAATGATTACGAGCTTGCGGCTTTAGTCGCTGAGCAACCTGTGCCCGTTTGGGTTGGGATTGGTCATGAGCGCGACAAGGTTATCTTAGATGAAGTGGCGCACAGTAGCTTTGATACACCGTCAAAAGTAATTGCTGCCATCAGTGCTCATTTAGCACAATTGGTCTCACGAGTGCTAAATTATCAAACGCAAATCAAGCAAGCGGCACAGCGTCAATTAAAAGGTGCTGAACAACAGACCATACGCCAATTAAGTCAGGTGCAATCACAAACTATTGGGCAGTTGACTGCACTACAAAAAGATAGCAACTATGCGTGGCGTAGTATTCAACAAAACGCTCAGCGACAGGTCAAACAGGCGACAAAACTAACCACTGACTGGCAAGCACAAATCCAAGCATTGAGTTATCAGCAATTGGCAAACGCAAGCATTGACTGTGATAGTTATAAAAGAGCTATTATGAAAGACGCCCAGCAGCAGACTGTACAAGCACAGCGTGATAGTGAACATTTTCGTGATATCGTACTATTACATCGACCCTCGCGTGTGCTCAAGCAGGGCTATACTATGCTCACTAATGAAAAGGGTTCGCAGATTCTCACCAGTAGCGCCCAACTCTCACCTGAACAGACTATCAAAATTCTACTGAAAGACGGTAAGGCAACCGCGCAGATTATCGATATTGAGCACAATAATAGTGAAGGCGCAGATTATGAAAGCGCTGATGTTGAAGGTACAGACCTTGTAAAACAATGACTGTATGAAAAACTGAGTTAATAAATTAAACCGCTATCAATTTTATAACGCATCTGATAATTAGGAAATCTTATGACCACTACTCGCAAACGTAAAAAAGCCGCCCCAAAAACCTTTAAGGCGGCTTACGATATTCTAAAAAACAATGCCGCTGAGCTACAACAGCAAGATGAGCCAGATATTGACAATTTAATGACTACTGTTGAAGAGTCTATTGCCGCTTATCGCGTGTGCGAAACCCGTATCAATGCGGTACAACAAGCATTAGATGCTGCATTCTCTGAAAATTCTGATAATAATGAGGCTGACGATTAGCTTAGGATAACTTAACTTGGGACAACTAGCTTATTCAGGTTCATCGACTTCAAACACTTGACGCAAATAGGCTAAATAAGTGTCATTGTTGATCATGGTTTTGCCCGGGCTATCAGATATTTTTGCTACCGGCTGACCATTACATTCGACCAGTTTCAGAACGATGTTAATCTGAGTCAAACCCATATCGTTCGTCAAGTTAGTGCCAATACCAAAACTGGTTTTAATACGATCTTTAAAGTATTGATGCAGCTCCCACGCCTTCTCAAGATTGAGACCATCACTAAAGGTTAATATTTTAGTTTTGGGATCTATTTTTAATTTTTGATAATGAGCAATAGCTTTATCGCCCCATAGATAAGGGTCGCCACTGTCATGACGCAAACCATCAAATAGCTTGGCAAAATACAGATCAAAATCACGTAAGAACGCATCCATACCGACCACATCGGTCAATGCAATACCTAAATCGCCCCGATATTCATGCACCCAAGCCTCTAATGCCGCTTTTTGTGAGTCGCGCAGACGCACATCTAGTGCCTGAAAAGCCTGCATAAACTCATGTGCCATCGTGCCTATCGGGGTCATTTCTAACTTTTTAGCGAGATAGACGTTAGATGTGCCACTCACTATCGTTGGCTCAGCTTTGTGTAGCGTTTCGACCACATGAGCCTGCCACGTTTTGCTAAAACGTCGACGGGTACCAAAGTCAGCGACAATAAACGGCGGTTGTTCAGTCTGCGACTGGGCTGCTTGCTGCTCGGCATAGCTATGCAGCAAAGCTACTTTTTCATCCAAGCGGCGCTGCCCTTCCTCCAACACGCTCGGATCTGATAAGGCATTAAAATAAAGCTCGTTGACGATAGCCAATACAAAAACTTCAAAGAACATCGCCTGAATCATCGGTCCTTCGATATCAATAAACAATCGACCTTTCTGATCCGTGCTGACTGTGACAAATCGGCGTTTAAGCTTAAACAACTCCAGATAATCAACAAAGTCTGAACGCATAAAACGCAGGCTACGCAAATAATCTAGCTCATCTTGCAAAAACCGCAATTCACATAAACTGTCTAATTGCTGCTCAAGCGCTTCTTTGATAGTGCCAAGCGGATACGCGGTATCGTTATTATTACGGCAACGAAACCGGTAGACACCATGAGTCTGCGGAAATTGATGCAGCATCGCTTGTAACATCGTAAATTTGTACAAATCATTATCAAGCAGTGAGGTGATAATTGGGGGATAAGAAACGGTCATGTTACAACCTTAAACGCAGAGATAAAAAGTTAACATCGCTCAATAGATAAACGATAGAGATATTAAGACAGCACTCAAAGCTAAAGAATGCTGAACAAGGCGTTCAGTATAGCGAAGTTTACTATTCTTTGTAGAATTCACTACTGCGATGCAGAACCGACAGCCGCAAGCTTGGGTTGTGCTGTGGTTTCAATCTTGTCATTAGCAAGACTTAGATCGATATGACAATAACCGTTTGGATTCTTTGCCAGATAATCTTGATGATACGTCTCAGCTAGATAAAAATTGTCTAGCGCCTCGTGCTCAACCACCACTTTTTGCTCATATTTATCTTGCAAATTTTTAATAGCAGCATCAACCACTGCTTTATCATTTTTATCAGTGTAATAAATACCTGAGCGATACTGTACGCCACGATCATTACCCTGTTTGTTTAAACTGGTTGGATCAACCACTCGGAAGTAATATTTTAGAACAGTCTCAAGATCGGTTTTGTCTGCATCATAGGTGACTTTTACCGCTTCAGCGTGACCTGAACCTGCAATGACCTGCTCGTAGCTTGGATTTGGCGTGTTGGCAGCGCCATTAGCATAGCCAGACACCGCATCGATAACGCCATCAATTCGCTCCATATAAGCTTCAACGCCCCAAAAACAACCGCCAGCTAAGTAGATTGAACGAGTATTTATTGGCTTACCTTGCGCGTTGTAGTAGACCCCATCTTTTTGTTTGATAGTCTCGATCTTACTGTTGTTGTCTAAAGCTTGAGTTGCCGCAGGCTTAGCGTTACCCGCTCTTAGTTCGGCAAAATCATTGCCTGCGTTTTCTGCCAATGCATAGGCTTGTTGTTCGGACATATTGCCTTTGACGAGATACACTAGGTTGCCAGTTTTATCTAATATTGCCCAGCTCGGGTACACTTGCACCCCAAGCTTTTTAATGAGTTCGCCAGAGGCATCGACTAAGACAGGTAGCTTAGGATAGTCAGCTTGAACACCTGCATACCAAGTACTGAATTCACCATCAGTTTTTTCATTGAGATGACCGGGACTTGCTACGGTTACCACATTTAAGCCTGCAA
>JBBSUA010000180.1:0-4720 GCA_038235315.1 Pseudomonadales bacterium
AGGCGGTGTTGATGATACGTCCATAGTATCTGTCATGCGCTACCCACGTTTAATGGCTAATGACACCGTAAAAATACCAAAGCGGTCAATGCGCATATCAAGTTTTTGGAAGCCTGCTTGCGTCACCAGCTGATCCATCTCAGCTTGTGAGCGACAACGCATGACCCAGCTGCTACCACGATGGTTATTCAGAGTTTTACTGATGAACTCCTGCTCAGGATGCCAAGGTTGGTTGGTATAAAGTAAATAACCATCGTTCGCTAGACTATCAAAAATCCCTTTTAGCGCAGTACTGACTAAAGTGTTGTCTGAGAACAGCTCAAACACCCCAGAGGCGATTGCCATATCAAAGAGATTGTTTTCACTATGACTATAACCATAACTATCGCTATCAAACGCATCTTTTTTTACCGCTTGAACACGTGAGCTCATATCTAGCTTTTCGGCTTTATCACCGAGCACTTTTACATTATGCGTATCGTAATCTCTAAGCTCAGCATGTAGTGCCTCAAATTCAGCTAATAAATCAAAGACGTAATAGCCATTGCCGCTAGCGATATCTAATACTCGGATTGTTTGTTCAGATGAGGTGCCAGCTTGCAGTCGCTCATTAATAGCCATACGTGCCAGTGCCAATATATGCTGCCTGCGAATGCGAATACCTTGCCAGCCAATATTACTCAGATAAAACTTATCGACCGCTTTACCAAAGGCATTTTTACCTGTCGGCGTATTGGCGTAAACCTTATCAAGCGAGCTACCAGAATCGAACCCATGCTCAAGACCGGTAGCGATAGCCTCGCTAACATGACCAAATTTTTGCATGGCAAAGCGGGTAATGGCGAAGCTTGGATTAAAGGGTTTGATGGCTAAACGATCGACTTTATCTTTACTGGCACTGTCGTTATGGGCTGCTGTTAAATCTACAGTCTCTACAGGCTGGGCAAATAAATTGTCAGCGAAGCCGATACAATCCTCGAAAATATCAACTTTATTAGTCTCGTGAAAGATAGCGTGAAAGCTATCAGGATATAGCTGCCAGCGTTTATCTTTTGAGCTTAATTGCTCATAGAAGGTACGCTCGGCTTGCTTTTCCACGACATAGTCTTTTCCTGCACATAGAATGAAGGTAGGGGCAGTAATCGCACCAGCGTCATCTAATAATCGCTGTCCAGTAGCATGAGTGTCAATCAATAAATCACTTGAAATTGAGCCTGAGATAAGGGGATCAGAATTATAAGCGGCCTGTGCCTCTTTATCATGAGTGAGTACTTGCGCTTTAACGTAGCTTGATACGCGTGACATCAACCCAAACTTACGAGCCAGCTTCAGCGTAGGAATCGCAAGCGGTATATACAGTCTAATACTCAGCGCTGGCGTGCCAAGTATCATACCGCGAATGGTAGGCGCATAGTCATGAACCCATGCCGCTGCTAATACCGCACCGATGCTGCTTGCCACTATTAAGGTATCTTCAATAGCAATGCCTGTCTGCGCAATAACTAAATTCACAAAGTCATTAAGGTCACGCTCAAGCTCGGTGACGCTATCGGCATGGTCTTTGATACCTCCTGAACGTCCGTTGCCACGTGCATCCCATGCAAATACTTGATAGCCTGCCTGCGCAAAGCGCTTTCCAAGCTCGCTTAAACGCCCCGAATGTTCATGACCGCGATGTAAAAGGATGACTTGTTTTTGGGTGGACTGTTTTTGATCAGCCAGCTCATCACTAGAGTGCTTAGCAACCTCTAATAACGGCATCGTCAGCCAATAACGATAATAAATAGCAGTACCATCGTAAGCATTAAAGCAGCTTTGTTCAGCGATGACAGGTGATGTTTTAGGTTCAGACTTGGAGTCGTCGTTAGGCTTTGATGAGTCTTTAATATCTAGAATATATGCCTTTGTATTTTTTTTATTGTCAGACTTGATGGATGGTGATGACATAGCGGTACATCCTTGTAGATTGGTAGAAGTGAAAGTAGAGATTACAGATGGTAATTCGATTTTGTTAGACAGTTCTATATTGGATGTAGCATGGACATTAGAAAATGTAGAAGCATACAAAGGTGATAAGTTTGAGATTTTTAGCCGAGGTTCTGGATGATAGTGATTAAAATAATGAGTAGCGATAAAAGCCAATCGATTGAGACATGTTTTAATGAGTAATAGCTCATTCAACCACATCAATGGGCGTACATAATTTTGAGAGTAGTTAAAGACTTTTTTATAACTGTTATGAGATATATTTAGCGCTGTTAAAGCTCCAATAATACCAAGCTCTAATGCTCGATCACTTTTGCCTAGAGGCCCATGATTGGCACGTTGTTTGACTGCGAGGTTTGATGCAATCGCAATAAGTTCAGTAAGCGTGCTTAAGCTATTAATAATATGCAGGTGAGTGTGATTTGATAATTTTCTTTGCCTATAAACGGTGTAGTTACAGAGTGTCTGACTTCGAAGAGTGTCACTTTTAAAGGTATAGATATGCGGTGCTAAACTAGCAATCAGCAAACTGTCCGACACAATATCACCCGCTTCGTTCAGTATCGCGCCACGCCTTGAAGCTTGATGATGTTCACGCGCCATCATGCCATCGATAGCGTTTAACGCCATACGTCCGAATAGTGACAGCGGCAATACCCACCATACCTGACGATTGGTTTCTTTTGATGATTTTGAAAGTTCGGTAGATTCTGGGGGCTCATTTGCTGTTGCAATAATATAAGCGGTGCCAGCACTCAATACAATGGCGCTAATGGTCACTTGATTGGCAGTGACTCCCACAGTCACCAGTGCATCGCTGACAGGGCGTAATTTATCCTGAAACTGAGACTTTAGATGATAAACAGACATAAAGAGACATTTAGTCCATGCAGCGCTGCAAATAATAATAGCGATGACGAATCGTACCATAACTTATGACAGACAAGATATTTTATAGTCGGCCTATATTTACTATCGTCATTTCGAAATAAAATCGATGCGTTACTATTGTCGTGCTGCTTGGACATATTTTACTTGCTTGCTGTGTCTACGCTGACAGAGGCTACGTAAAATATATCCAAGCAACACTGAATCGTTTTTAAAGTGAATCGACTATAAAACCTATCAATATTAGACTGTTTATGTCAGATAACTATTAAAGTTATTCTTACATTACTTATTAATTACTCATTTGTAATCTTTTATGATATAAATAACAGCAATATTACAATATTTAAAATAGCTTTAGCCAAGATAAAGGGATTTTTATGTCATCAAACCATTTTTATGAACGTAGTCAGCAGCGTAAGTCTCTATTATCAGTCACTCAATCATCCAGATTTTATAAGCGTAAATGGACAACCATAGCGAGCTATACACTGATCATTGGTGGGCTACCTATTATGCTATTAGGGTGCCAATCAACTCCAGTAAGCACAAAGACGGCGAATACATCGACTGCTTTTATCGACTTTAACACAGCAGATACAAGCCAAAACCAGGCACAAGGTCGCGCATTTACCGCTAGTCTTAGTGCTAATGACCAACGCTATCAGCAACTGTTTGATCAAAGCAAATATCCTAATACTGAAAACCAAGCTAAGTTGCGTTTACTTAGTGCCATTCGTCAACATCTAGCCACTGAGCATGTCGCCGTAGCGCAAGCCAATTATCAGCTAACCCCTTTTATTAAGTCCGATAGCATTGATGCTGGCTCTACGGGTCTACTTAGGACGATTATTGAGCTGTATGCATTCAAAAATAGCAATACAGAGGAAAGTAGCAACGACAATTATGATGAATACAGCGAAGCCGAAGAGGCTACTGACGCCGCAATGGAAGCAGTCTCTTCAGAAACGGAAAATTGTAATAATAATGAGAACGATGACGCTTATGAGGTTTGCTACGTAGAAGATGCCAGTGACGCTGTGATAGCAGCGGAAGCAGTAGCGGTAGATTACGCATCAGATAGTATTGAATATAATGCAGACGGCTATGACGAATATGGCTACGATGAAGACGGTTACGATCGTGATGGCTACAACGAATATGGTAACCAAAGAGGCTATGAGGATACTGAAGACTACGAGGATTACAGCGACTCCGACAGTAGTGTTCTCTCAAAAATGAGAAATCTAAACCCAAAACGGTTATCAAAAGATTATGAAGCCATGCAAATTGCCAAACAGCAGGCAACTACCACTGCGAACAATAGCGCGCCAGCTTCCCCTTATCAAGGTGCTATTAGTGGGGTTTTAGGCATGTTTCATAAAACGCCTGAACAAGTCAACGCGGCAAATGAATACCAATATAAGTATTTAACTTTTAATAGTGTCAGCCAATACAAACCCAAGCAACGCCAGTTTCAAAGCATCTATAGCTATGATTATGCAGCACCAACGATAAGCGCATCGGTACAAATACCGTTAGCGCTTGACTTCAATAATAGTCGCGTCACTATCGACCCCTCAGCAATCATGCCCATTGTGGCTCTTATCAATCCTGAACACACACCATTGCCAACACAGATGACCTCGCATACGGTTGATTTTGGTTTACCCGAAAGCATTACCTCACAGCTACCATCAGCCGTTATTTATGATGCTGCTATTAACGCGGTGCAAGACAGCATGGCAGAGCTTGCGCCTGAGTATTTCAGCGCTATAGATATACGTAATGATGCCTTTGCCAAAAAGGTAGGTGCTGATAAAGCGGTAAAAATATACTTTGGTAG
>JBBSUA010000181.1:0-4712 GCA_038235315.1 Pseudomonadales bacterium
CGGTATTTCGCTGTTTTTCCCTATGCTCTCTGAGGTCGTTTGGCTATGGCTGTCAGCTTGCTGATTATTTGCATTCGCATTTAGGTCATTGTTATCGCGACTGAGTAGCTCTGGCGGTAAGTCATCAACCAAAACGGTGTCGCCAGTCGCCATAACGGTGAGCCAAAGACAGACATTCTCTAACTGACGGACATTACCACGCCAGTCAAAAGCTTGCACAATTCGCATTGCCTCGGGATGTAGCTGCTTTGGTGCCGTGTTCATTTGCTCGCTAGCACGTTGCATAAAATGGGTCGCCAACGCTGGAATATCTTCGCGGCGACTGCGTAGAGGAGGTAGCGGCAAGCGAATCACATTGAGGCGATAAAATAAATCCTCACGGAATTTGCCTTGTTGTACAAGGTGTTCTAAGTTTTGATGAGTGGCTGCAATGATGCGCACGTCAACTTTGACAGGTTGCTGACCACCGACACGATAAAATTCACTATTGGCTAAGACGCGTAGTAAGCGTGTTTGTGTACTAAAAGGCATATCGCCAATTTCGTCCAAAAATAACGTACCGCCATCGGCTTGCTCAAAACGTCCTTGTCGGCGCGTTGTGGCACCAGTAAAGGCGCCTTTTTCGTGCCCGAATAGCTCAGATTCAATCAAATCGTGCGGTATGGCTGCCATATTGAGCGCAATAAAAGACTGTTGCTTGCGCGGCGAATGTTGATGCAGGGCGCTCGCAACCAATTCTTTACCCGTGCCCGACTCACCAGTAATCAACACCGTAATAGGCGAGTGCGCTAAACGTCCAATGGCTCGAAAGACCGTTTGCATGGCCTGCGACTGACCAATAATACCGCTGGGATTATTGTTAGTTTTATTAGACTTGTCAGTTGTATCAGGAGTAGGTTTAATCTTAGCGCTAGATTCAATAGCTTTTTTTGCATTGACTTTTTTATCCGCGCTAGCGCCAACTGTCGCTTGCTTACTCGTTACGCTGTCCTTGACCTGATAATTAATCGCTTTATAAATAGTTGCGACGGCATCATCTAAATCAAAAGGCTTGGGCAAATAATCGAACGCGCCCGTCTGATAGCTATTGATTGCCGACGTTATGTCAGAATGTGCGGTCATAATGACAATAGGTAGATCAGGAAAATGCTTATTTACCCATTCACTAAACGATAAACCATCCATCATGGGCATACGAATATCAGTCAAGATGACATCGGGTAAATTTGAGCTAGGTTCACGCTGCTGCAATATATCATTGAGTCGTGTCCATGCTGCTTGCGCTTGAGTAAAGCTAATAACATTGAGATTTGCATCAACAAAAGTATCCGCTAGCACCAAACGTAGCGCAGAATCGTCATCAATAAGCCATAAGGTTGCTATCATATCTGATGCTGTGCCGACTGGTTCATCACTTTTATTACGGTTTTTATGGTCGTTGCTGTTGCGATGTTCAGTCATATATAAGCCTTAATGAGCGGTTGAACCGATAGTATCATTTATATAAAAAAGTTATTTTTTATAATGAGGTCTGAGCAGTAGAAACAGGCTGAGTAAACGGTAAATATAGTGTAAAACGTGTTTCATCGTGTACGGAGCTGACATCAATCATACCATGATGGCGACTGACGATATCTTGCACAATCGACAATCCCAAACCAGTACCAGTGGCACGACTGGTCACCATCGGAAAAAATATCTGTCCGATAAGTGCGGCGTCGATACCGCTGCCATTATCAGTGATGATCACTTGTAGTACTTGCTTATGTTGCTGAGTGCCAATGGTATGCTGAAAGGCAATCCGAGTTTGAATACTCAGTTGAGGCTGATAGCTATTGTCAGTTTGTAGACTCTCAGACTGTGAAAGGGTAGATTGATTCAATAACTGTTGTTGATATTCAATCATGGACTCACAGGCATTGTTAAGCAGATTTAAAAACACTTGGATTAACTGATTTTTATCAGCGTTTAGCTCTGGCAATGATAAATCGTAATCACGCTGTAACAGCACTTGTGGATACTGGTTTAACACTAAGGTCAAAACATGCTCTAGCGGCTCATGAATATTAAGCGTTTGCCAATTTGGAAGCTGATTGGAGCCAAGCAGTTGACTGATAAGATGGGTTAAGCGATCCGTCTCAGAGATGATAATATCAGTATAGGTGCGTAGTTTTTTGGCCACGACTCTATTATTTGAATCAGCTTTTAGAGCCTCTTGTAGCGTCATATCATTAAGTTTAGTGAACTGGCGTTGTAATAGCTGTGCCGCGCCGCGAATACCTGCTAAAGGGTTTTTGACCTCATGAGCAACTGAACGTAGCATATGGCGGGCGACACTGTATTGCTGTTGCTGGCGCTGCTCTTTTGAGATACGACTTTGGCGATCTTTGCTCCACATCTCAATAATGAAGTACGTTTGCTCATCATGAATAAGAGGCGTTACGCTGTAATCTACCAACACTACTGTACTGCCGTTACTGCCAAACAGTTGCGAGCTGACGCTATGATCATGGTCTATAAAGGGCTGTTGATAGTGGTGTGCATGGGCGAATCGTTCCGTTAAAGTACAGGTTTTGTGCGTATCGGCTTTGCTATTATCTGTAGTATTCACCAAAACAGTGTCTAAATTGGCGTCACTATTCTGAATCAATTCTTCAGGGGCAAGTAGTAGCAAAATGGATTGATTCAGTAACCGTCCTTGACTGATCGCGAGTAATTGTTCCGCTTGGGTATTTAGCCATTTAATATGTAACGTTTCATCGACCCATAGTATGGCGGTAAACAAATGCTGCGATATAAAAGCCAAATCGGGAGTGTTGTCAACGCCTGTTAAATGAGTGCCCATTACCAATGCCTAATTAATAATCATAATGAATTCAATATTTAACCACAAATCAACAGGATAGCGTGGCAAAACTAGCGATTATCATAAAAAAAACGTACAATGCGCTCAGCCAATTTATCTCAAGCAAGGTCAGCTATGCCCAAAACTTCTACCCAATCAGCCAATACAACAGCGCCAATGACAACTTTATCGTCAGCATCAGCTGTTATAAAAGACGCGGCAACGATATTCAATCCTGCACAAGCTCAAGAACCGTCAGAGCAAGCCGATAATACAGTAGCCCTTAAACAGCCTTATCATCATAAAGCCAACCATAATCAAAATCGTAGCATCGCTCAAAGTAGTGACGCTATCGCTAGTGTAGCGACTGCTAGCGCACCAACGACGACGCCAAAGATTGGTTTTGTATCGTTAGGGTGCCCAAAGGCTTTAGTCGATAGCGAACGTATTATCACCGAATTGAGCCGCGATGGCTATCAGGTGGCTAGCGATTACGAAGGTGCTGATTTAGTCGTGGTCAATACTTGTGGTTTTATTGAGTCAGCGGTACAAGAGTCGCTAGATGCTATCGGCGAAGCAATTAGCAAAAATGGTAAAGTAATCGTCACTGGCTGTCTAGGCAAAGAAGCCGACAAAATCCGCAAAATGCATCCGGCAGTGCTCGCAGTGACTGGCGCGCATGCTTATGATGAAGTGATTAGGGCCGTTGCACTACATGTGCCAAAACCTGATCGTAGTATGGAGAAAGAGTATAACCCTAAGATAGATTTGATTAATGAGGCAGGTATCAAATTAACGCCCAGTCATTATGCTTATCTAAAAATTTCAGAAGGCTGTAATCATCGCTGCACTTTTTGTATTATCCCAAGTATGCGTGGCGATTTAGTTTCACGACCTATCGATAGTGTGATGAATGAAGCGATGGCATTAAAAAATGCTGGCGTGAAAGAGCTGCTCATTATCTCTCAAGACACGTCTGCCTATGGGCTTGATTTAAAATATAGAACCAGTTTTTGGAATGGAATGCCGCTTAAGTCGAAGTTTTATGACTTATGCCAAGCGTTGAATGATTTGGGCATTTGGGTGCGTCTGCATTATGTCTATCCGTATCCGCACGTGGATAAAGTCGTTCAATTGATGAGCGAAAAGAAGCTTTTACCTTATCTCGACATTCCTTTTCAGCATGCCAGCCCTAGTATTTTAAAAGCAATGAAACGTCCCGCACATAGCGAAAATACCTTAGCGCGTATACATGCTTGGCGTGCGATTTGTCCTGATATCGTCATTCGCTCGACCTTTGTGGTCGGCTTCCCTGGCGAGACCGAAGAAGATTTTCAATGTTTACTGGATTGGCTAGTCGAGGCGCGTCTTGATCGCGTAGGGGCATTTACTTATTCAGAAGTGGAGGGCGCCGTTGCTAATGATTTGCCGAATCCAGTGCCAGAAGCGATTAAGCAAAAGCGTTACGAGCGCTTTATGGCGTTGCAGCAGGAAATATCTGAGCAAAAGCTACGAGAAAAAATCGGCAAAACACTGATGGTGTTAGTCGATGAGATTGATACGGATGAAAACATTGCCATTTGCCGTAGCTATGCGGACGCACCTGAAATTGACGGTCATGTCTATGTCGACAATATTACTGCTAGCGTACAAGTCGGACAGTTTCTAACGGTCACTATTGATGACGCTAGCGAGTATGATTTATTTGCCAGTTACGCACAGTAAAAAAGCGATTCATTATTGCGGGTAAAAATTGCCCAATATTGGGTGATTTTTGCTACAATTAGCGCAATTTAGCCTAGCTGATAGGTCTTTAGCTGTATTATTATAATATTCGCGCTCAACCATAAAAAGGTGCTCTCATGTC
>JBBSUA010000182.1:0-4673 GCA_038235315.1 Pseudomonadales bacterium
GAGTAAATAGCATGAAATACCTGAATAGTTTGCGTACCTTTCAGATATGTCACTTCTTTATTAAAAATTAATGACAGTCATATTTGAAATGATTTTAAATTTCATAATCATGTACGGCATCAATAAAGACTTTAGCATGGTCAGGATTGACCCACTGAGTAATGCCATGACCCAAGTTTGCCACATAGCCCGTTTTTTCACCGTTAGCATAAGCACTATCTAGCATAGCATTGACTTCAGACTTGATAGTAGCTGGCGAGCCGTACAAGGTCGCTGGATCCAAATTACCTTGAATAGCCTTGCTCCGCTGTAGCTTTTTATGCTGCTTGGTTAGATGGCGTTGGCTCTCCGTCAGAATCTGACGTGCACGGTCAAGCGGCATCGTCCAATCAAGCCCTAAGGCATCAGCCTCACTATCGGCTTGTATATCCAACCAAAGACCACCGCCTTTAGTGAATAAAATGACAGGTACATCAGGATGACGCGATTTGAGCTCAGCGACGATACGTTTATTGTAAGCGTGGGAGAACTCGATGAATTGACGATGACCAAGACCACCGCCCCAACTGTCAAATATCTGTATTGCTTGCGCACCTGCGACGATCTGCGCATCTAAGTAACTGGTCACTGCGGTTGCAAGCTTATCAAGCAGCTGATGTAAAAATTCAGGCTTACTGTATAGCAACTCTTTAGTATGACGATAGTCTTTTGAGCTACCACCTTCGACCATATAAGTTGCCAGAGTCCAAGGGCTACCTGAAAATCCAAATAGAGGCACTTGTCCGTTAAGAGCGTGACGAATGCTAGTCACCGCCCGCATGACATAATCTAACGAGTCATTAACATCAAGAACCGGTAGCTGCTCAAGATCTGACTGTGTGCGTACCGTATGCTTGAATTTGGGCCCTTCACCGGTCTCAAAATATAAACCTAGACCCATTGCATCTGGAATAGTCAAGATATCACTAAATAAGATGGCCGCATCTAAGTCATAACGACGTAACGGTTGTAGTGTCACCTCTGTGGCGCGTGCTGTATCTTTACACAGGCTCATAAAGTCACCTGCCTCAGCGCGAGTCGCTTTGTACTCTGGTAAATAACGACCAGCTTGGCGCATCATCCACACTGGCGTGGTATCGACTGGCTCAAATCGCAGCGCACGCAATAATCTATCATTTTTTAAAGGCGCAAATTTTTGTTGCAGTGAGGTAGTATTATTTGAGGCGCTCATGCGCAAATCTCCAAAACGGTACAATATTCATTGTGGTCATTAACAAGAAAGGAGTAAAAAATTTAGCGCAAGTATCAGCGCAAAGATTAAGACATAAAGCTTATACTACTTTTCAAAAATAAAGTAGTTAGAAACATTAGAATAAATGCAACAAGCGTTTTTTAACGAGCTTACCAACTCTTTAAATCAAGTACTACATTGATAATGCTAAATTATCACGGTGCACCATTACGACACGCTCTTCATTATTACCAAGGATTCGATCGAATTGTTCAGTGCGCTCACGAGCAACGCGACGGGCATCGTGTGATGAGAAGTTCACTTGACCAACCGCTAAACGCACTCCTGTATCTTGGTGAACAATCTCTACGACATCCCCTTCATCAAAGCCACCACGAACTTCTACGACACCAACAGGTAGCAAGCTTCTATTATGTTCAGTTAATGCCTTGGCAGCGCCAGCATCAATAATCAAACTACCAGACATGCGCAAATGTGCCGCGAGCCATTGTTTGCGGGCGATAATTTTGTCGGCCTCATTAGTCGTTAGTAGCGTACCTACTGCCTCACCTGATACCACACGAGTAATCACATCATCAATAGCACCACTGACGATAACCGTTGGACATCCACCCATTGCTGCTAGGCGGCCGGCACGGATTTTGGTCAACATACCACCGCGACCAAGTTTACCGCCGTCACCGGCAATATCAAACAAATAATCTGCCATGGCACGCTCTTGGCGGATCATTTTAGCATTTGGGTTATTGCGTGGATTATCAGTAAATACGCCTTTTTGATCGGTTAGAATGATGTATAGATCAGCATTAACCATCGCTGCAGCCATCGCCCCTAAAGTATCGTTATCACCAAATTTAATTTCATCAATAGTAATCGTATCGTTTTCATTGATTACCGGTAGTACGCGCCATTCTAGTAATTGTGTCAGTGCACTGCCCGTGTTCAAATAACGACTGCGATTGGATAAATCATCATGCGTTAATAGCAGTTGCGAGCTTTGAATACCATGTTGAATCAATGCTGACCACCACGTCTCAATCAAGCCCATTTGGCCAATAGAGGCACAGGCTTGTAGAGCTGCCAACTTCTTAGGGCGTTCCTCCAAGTTCATGCGCACTACGCCTTCAGCAACGGCACCTGAAGATACTAAGAGTACTTCGATCCCTTTGTTATGCAGTTTTGCAATTTGCTTTGCCCATTCGTAAATGGCAGTTCGATCGAGCCCACGACCATTATTAGTCAATAGCGACGAGCCAATCTTGACAATAACACGCTGAATATCAAAATTACGCGTTTGCTTGATAAATCTTGGTTCTTCAGTCGTTTGATCATTATCAACTGCCATAAAAACTCCTATCTATTACGAGAATTACTCTAAATTAACTTATAAATACATTGTCTTATTAATTTATAAATACATTGTCTTATTAACTTAAAAACTAAGCTTAAATTATATGCGTCCAAAATGCTTAAAACACTCAGATTTAAGGGGCATACACGACTTCAACGCCGTCATCATCATCGAAATCATCGTCGAAGGCTTCATCACCAAGCAAATCTGTACCTTCACGCTGCGCTTTACGAGCTGCACGATAAGCTTCACGTTGTGATTCAGTGTTGCGACGTACCTCTACCTCTAAGCGCTCAAATCGTGCTTTCTGAGCTTCAGCGAAGACTGAGTCTTCGAGTTCGCGCTCACGCTCAAGTTCAATTTCATTCATTAGGTGATATTTGATAGCATCAACACCATCACCCTTTAAGGTTGAGGTTCGAAATACATCACCACTCCAACCAAGCTCAGCCACAATGTGAGTACATAGCGCATTTAATTCTTCTTCATCAATAACTTGGTCAATTTTATTTAATACCAAGATTTGTGGCAAATTAGACAGCTCAGGTGAAAAACGCTTCAACTCATTCAGAATAATGCGCGCATTATTCACAGGGTCACTACCATCAATGGGCTGTATATCAACAATGTGTAGTAAACGACGAGTGCGCGCTACGTGCTTCAAAAAGCGAATACCAAGTCCTGCACCTTCCGACGCCCCTTCGATCAAACCCGGAATATCAGCCATGACAAAAGAGCGATGACGACCGATATCGACGACACCTAAATTAGGAACCAGCGTGGTAAAGGGATAGTCAGCAACTTTTGGTCTAGCAGCAGAGACTTGACGGATAAAAGTAGATTTACCTGCATTCGGTAAACCAATTAAACCAACATCAGCCACTACTTTTAGCTCAAACTTTAAAACTTTTAGTTCACCTTCAAAACCTGACGTGGCTTTGCGCGGTGCTTGGTTGGTAGAGCTTTTGAAATGAGTATTGCCCAAACCACCATCACCACCTTTGGCAATCAGTAAAGTCTGACCAATTTCAATCAAATCGCCCAACACTTCATCTGTTTCGGTGTCAATTACCGTAGTACCAATAGGGACTGGTAAAAAAAGATCATCAGAACCCTTGCCTGAACAATTTCTACTATGACCATTTTCTGCTCGCATGGCATCGTGACGGCGTGTATAACGATAGTCAACTAGGGTGTTAGTATTGTCCTCTGCAATGACATAAACGTCTCCGCCCTTGCCACCATCGCCACCATCGGGGCCACCGCGAGGAACATATTTTTCTCGGCGAAAACTGGCGATTCCGTTACCACCGTCACCTGCTTTTACCGTTACGACGGCTTCATCAATAAATCGCATGTTTCAATCCTTAATTTTCAATACAGCTTTAATGTAGAGGTCAGTCGATGACTGCTTTATAGAGTTGTGCGCTAAAGTATTTTAACGACACTAAGCTTTTTTTGGTTTGATAATCATTATAACAATAACACCCGATAACCAATCAGACTATCGGGTGCCGTATTTAATAATAATAGCTATTATAACAGTTAAGGACAACTTTCAAACCCTGCTTATATGATGCCGCTTAATATTACTATACTTTTTCTATGCGGGAATTTGGGTGTAGCTGATACCTGCCATTTGAGTCGCTAAGCGTAATACCTGAGTGCTATAACCTACTTCGTTGTCATACCAAATATAAACAATGGCATGATTGTCAGTGACAATAGTCGCTTGAGCATCTACAACACCAACATGCGTTGTACCAATAAAGTCAGTAGATACGGCTTCTGTTGAATCGGTATAAGCGATTTGTGACTGCCATGTATTACTATTAGATACTTTGCGCATGAAGTCATTTAACGCATCAACACTTTGCGGTGCACTTGTTAGGTTCAAGTTTAATATCGCTAAACTGACGTTTGGCGTTGGTACACGGATGGCATTACCCGTCAGCTTACCATCCAATTCTGGTAACGCTTTGCCGACTGCTTTTGCAGCTCCAGTACTGGTAATAACCATATTGAGTACTGCACTACGACCACGGCGATCAGCTTTGTGATAATTGTCAA
>JBBSUA010000183.1:0-4669 GCA_038235315.1 Pseudomonadales bacterium
AAGTTAGGCAAAGTATCAGGATTAATAGGCAAGTGCGAATTGTGCTCACTGTCTGTCATATCGGCGGTTATGTTGTCAGTCATAAAGATCACTTATTAAATAAGGGCTAAAAAGTTACCCTTATTATAACGATAAAATCAGTGCGTGCCGAACTGCTCAACCGTTATGATGTGTATATAGTGAAAGTATCTTAAAAACATTACGGTGCTGCTGATGTAAATTTTTTGTGGCCTCTGTCTGCGTAGGCACAGCAAGCAAGAAAAATTTATATCAGCAGTACGTGATGTATCGATATTACTTTTCATTGACTATAGACTTAAATCAGGCATAAAAAAAGAACCCAGTGCTGACTGGGTTCTTTCGCTTATTAGGTCATCTTGATTTGTCTGTTGCCCTATGACATAGCGCGTTTATTTTACTTCAGAAGTGACTTCGACATCGATATTGCCACGTGTGGCTTTAGAGTACGGGCACACTTCATGTGCTTTTTCGACCAGTTTTTGGAACTCATCGGCAGACAAATCAGTGTTTTCTGCGATAACATGAATTTTTGCTGCTAATTGATAATTATGATCGCCACCGTCCATTAGATCAACAGAGACTTCAGTGGTAGAGTCAAACTTCGCTTTTTCCATCTGTTTTACGACGCCTAGTGCACCATCAAAGCAAGCGCTATAACCCATAGCGAATAGTTGCTCTGGATTATTACCGTCTTTACCAGAACCTGGTGCAACCATATTAATCGTCAAATCGCTGTCTTGAAGACTAGCATTACCAGTACGACCGCCAGTAACTGTTGCTTTGGTAGAATATAATGTTTTCATAAAATGTTCCTTGGTTATGAGTTATGGTTATGAGTTATGATTTTTTATCGATTGATTTAGTCTTTATTTAACTTTGAATATCCAATCTGAATTTTTTCTAGCTCACCTAGAATAGCAAACTATTAGAGGAGCGCTAGTTAAAGGTAGTAAACCTATACTATGGATTTGTAAGTGAGACTTACAAACTAGGGTGTGTTGAATATTCACAGATAAGCACTGCTGATAGCTAAGATTGTTTCAAACAAGACAAAAATAAATACAGCAAGAAGCAAATGAAGCTTTTCACTAGTTTGAGAAATATGAGCAAAAATAGCATCTTGACCGCAAATCCGCTACAATATGCGCACTAAAATTCATCCTATTTATAATTATATTTTTTCTCACATTTTAATATTCCCTTCCAAAATTTAACGATAAGCCATTCCTTATGAGCGCAGATAACAAAGTACCAGCAACCAAAATTTCAACAACCAAGCTTGCCCGCGAAGTTGCCAAACGCCGCACTTTTGCCATTATCTCGCATCCAGATGCGGGTAAAACGACTATGACCGAAAAACTCCTGTTATGGGGCAAGGCTATTCAGGTTGTAGGTGAGGTAAAAGGTCGTAAGACTGACCGTCATGCGACCTCGGATTGGATGAGCATGGAGCAAGAGCGTGGTATCTCTATCACCACCTCCGTCATGCAGTTTCCCTATCAAGATCATGTGGTCAACTTACTTGACACCCCCGGTCATGCGGACTTCAGTGAAGATACTTATCGTACTTTGACCGCCGTCGATAGTGCGCTGATGATGGTTGATGGTGCAAAAGGCGTCGAGGAACGTACCATTAAGCTGATGGAAGTCTGCCGAATGCGTGATACGCCGATTATCTCTTTTGTGAATAAGCTAGATCGTCAGATTCGTGAACCGCTTGATTTGCTCAGTGAAATTGAAGCAGTATTGAAGATCAAATGTATTCCAATAACATGGCCAATCGGTATGGGTCAAGACTTCGTTGGGGTTTATCACCTTACTGAGAACAAAACGTACTTTTATGAAAAAGGTCATGGCGGCGAAATGACCGTAGCCGAAACTCGCGATGGCTACGATTATCCTGATATCCGCGAACGTCTTGGCGCATTGATGTTTGCGTCTTTTGAAGAGTCGCTTGAGCTGGTACAAATGGCGTTAGAGGATTTCAGCGTTGAAGAATTCTTAGCAGGCGAGATGACGCCAGTATTATTTGGTACTGCTTTGGGTAATTTTGGCGTCAATATGGTACTCGATACGCTAGTGAAGTACGCGCCACCACCAAAAGCACATCCTACCACTGAGCGCGAAGTGAAGGCGACGGAAACCGACTTTACAGGCTTTGTATTTAAAATTCAGGCCAATATGGATCCGCGTCATCGTGACCGTATTGCATTTATGCGAGTGTGCTCAGGTAAGTACGAAAAAGGCATGAAAATGCAGCATGTGCGTCTGGACAAAAACGTACGTATTGCGGATGCGTTGACCTTTTTGGCGGGCGATCGTGAAGCGCTAGAAGAGGCGTATCCGGGCGATATCATTGGTCTGCATAACCATGGCACGATCTCTATCGGCGATAGCTTCACCGAAGGCGAGGAGTTGAACTTCACGGGTATCCCTCATTTTGCCCCTGAACTATTCCGTCGCGTCGTACTACGTGATCCGCTCAAATCAAAAGCCTTGCAAAAAGGTCTTCAGCAGCTTAGTGAAGAGGGCGCAACGCAGGTATTCATGCCGCAGATTAATAATGATTTAATTTTGGGCGCGGTCGGGGTGCTCCAGTTTGAAGTGGTTGCGCACAGGCTTAAAGAAGAGTACAAAGTTCAATGTACTTTTGAGCCGGTATCTATTGCTACTGTGCGTTGGATTCATTGTGATGATGAGATTGCTTTAGCGAAGTTCAAACGCAAAGCGCATGACCAACTGTCGATTGATGGTGGTGGCTATCTCACCTATCTTGCACCATCGCGAGTTAATATGCAGCTGATGCAAGAGCGTTACCCAGAAGTGACCTTTAGTAATACTCGTGAGCATTAATTGCTTATTTGTATAACAGCCGATAAAAAAGACACCATTAGCGTGTCTTTTTTATCGGCTGTTATTTTTGTATTATATTTAATTATTATCAAAAGTTATATGTTAGATATCGTTAGTTCTCAATAAGAAAGAGTTTTTTTAATAACGTGCTACTGGTACAAATTTTTCTTGCTTGCTGTGTCTGCGCTGACAGAGGCTGCAAAAAATTTATACCAGTAGCACTCTGTATCTTTTTTTATATTGAACCGGCTATACACGTTCACCTTAACAACACAAACAGTGTTCCAACAATAAATCCGCAATGTTACGGTAAACTATCTATAACTGTTATCTGTTCATTAGTGAGTATATATGTCCATACCAAATCTATCAGTAATCTCTAAGCAGCGTATATCGCGACAGCCAGTCACCACGTTTAATCGCTCGTATCTGCTAACTATGATTGCCAGCGCTATGTTATTAGGTACTGCTAGTTTGTCTGCCAATGCCAGTACTCTCATTAGTAGTACAGATTATCTTGAGTATGAATTGCCAAAGTCAGTACAAGATGAATGCCTTGCAAAAAACAACTGTCCAGATATTGATATTAAGTATCTTAAGACCAATCAGAATTGGATAGACACTAGTGTTAACGCTCGCATTAACAACATAGCCATCAACAGCAAACCTAGCGAGTCAAAACCTACAAACAATAGCGATGCTAAAAGTATCAAAGCCGCTATTGACGATTTCGCCAAAGCGCAATTTGTTGACGTGCCAGAGGGTAGTTCGTGGTCATACCAATTGATGGTTAAGCCGGATTATCTGGGTCATGTAAAATTGGGTCAAACGGAAGACTTCGAGTTGTTTGAGATCAATTCCTACGTCTTTACTGGCGGCGCTCATGGTATGCCTTTTAGTGAATACTTAATATTTGATACAAATACTAAAAATCAAATAAAACTCTGAGATATGCTACAAGCAGGCAAAAAATCACGTTTCGAGGCACTTGCTTATGAGGCCTATAAGACTTGGGTGAAAACAGTCGATCAGAACGTCAGCAGCTATGAAAAAAACTGGCCGTTTACCCTGACTGATAATGTAACCCTAACTGACACAGGGATTGACCTTCGTTATCAGCATTATGATATTGGCCCATACGCTTACGGTATGCCAGTGCTTAGCATTCCATATACTAAGCTTGGCGGAATAATAAAACCACGCTTTATACCCAAATAGTTGGTTGTGAATATATGCGATGAATGAGAAATACAACGTGCTGTAGAGCAATTAAGATAAAAAATTGAATAAATATTATTAATAAAATAGTACCAATACTAGGGAATAAATTATGACTAACAATTCGGATGAGAAAGACACACTAAATATTACAAGTGTAGATGCACAAGGTTCTTGGCATTTACAGGCATTAACAGAAGCGCTTGGGGATTTGACATTGACAGTGAGCGATAGTCTGTCCGTTGGTCGTGGTAATGATAACGATGTGGTGTTAGGTAGCAAAGAAGTATCGCGCAATCATGCCCTGCTTAGTGTCCTAAACGATAAGCTCTATATTAAAGATTTGGATTCGTCCAATGGTACATTTATCAATGACCAGCGTATTGAAAACAACAAGTCCAAACATCTAAAGGCTAGTGACACCGTTGGATTTGCAAGTTTTATTTTTCAAGTGGTGGCTCAAGTAGAAGCAGCCGTTGATGCTAAAGCAGATAATATCGAAGTAGCTGACACATTAGCTGTTGATAATCGGTCAGAAGTTATACCTGACACTGCCGCTGTAGCAATGCCAGTAGTA
>JBBSUA010000184.1:0-4662 GCA_038235315.1 Pseudomonadales bacterium
CTATTAACTTAAACAATGAATACTTATGCAAGAGGTCTAATTGTGATAGAAAGGAATAATGAGCCAAAAAAAATCATCAGTCGATCGGCTGATGATTTTTTTACAACTAAATACGTTACCGTTGAATAAGCGACTTACTGCTCAATACGCTGCAAAAATGCCTGCGTACGTGGATGAGTAGATAGCTCAAACATCTGCTCAGCACTACCCTCTTCCACAATATGACCGTCTTCAATCAGTACCACATGATCGGCGACATCGCGTGCGAATTTAATCTCATGGGTGACCACCACCATCGTCCAACCTTCTGACGCTAGCTGCTTCATAGTCTCTAGGACGTCTTGGACTAGCTCAGGATCGAGCGCTGAGGTTGGCTCATCAAATAGTAATAACGACGGTTCAATAGCGAGCGCCCGCGCAATACCAATACGCTGCTGTTGACCACCCGATAACTGAAACGGATAGAGATCCGCTTTGTCCGATAGCCCCACTTTAGCAAGTAACGCAAGAGCTTGGCTCTGGGCTTGCGCTTTGCTAGTGCCTTGTACTACCGTTGGCCCCAAGGTCAAATTCTGCACGGCGGTCTTATGCGGAAACAAGTTATAAGACTGAAAAACCATGCCGGACTTGCGTTGCAAAGCTAATAAAGTTTTCTTGTTAGGTTTTTTAGCAAAATCGACAGTCAAACTGCCATCATCAAACGCTATTATCCCTTGATCAGGAATCTCAAGCGCATTAATACAACGCAAAAACGTTGTTTTTCCCGAACCTGATGGCCCTAATATCACCACTACTTTGCCTTTATGAATGGTCAAATCAATGCCTTTTAGCACTTGATTGCTACCAAAAGCTTTGTGAATATTAGTGACTTGAATCATAAAAGTTCCTGTGACAAGAGTGTGGTACGGTCAGTTTGAAAAACAAGAGCCTGTTAAATAACTATTTAGATTTTATTTGGCGATATAACGATCGAGACGAGTTTCAAGTTTGCCTTGAATAAAGGTCAAGAACAAACAAATACCCCAATAAATAACTGCCGCTTCAGTATAAACCAGCATAAATTCATAATTACGCGCGGTAATAATCTGCGCCTGTTTGAACAGCTCAGTGACCAATACCAATGACGCTAGTGAAGTATCTTTTACGAGACTAATAAAGGTATTGGATAATGGCGGTACTGATACACGCAGCGCTTGTGGCAAGATGACATGGCGAAAGGTCTGTAGATAAGTCAAACCTACCGTCGAGCCTGCTTCCCATTGCCCTTTTGGAATCGACAAAATAGAGGCGCGTACTGTCTCTGACGCGTAAGCACCGATATTCAACGAAAAAGCGATGATAGCCGATGGAAACGGATCGAGCTTGAGACCGACGCTAGGCAAACCATAGAATATAATAAACAACTGTACAAGCATCGGGGTGCCGCGAATAGCCGACACATAAATGCGCGCGAGACGATAACCAATCCTATGCAACCAGCTCGAACGTGGCACGATACGAATCAGTGCCACACCAAGCGCAATCGCCATTCCTATCGTAAATGATATCAATGCCAATGGTATCGAATAATAGATACCACCTTTGAGCATCGGCCAAAAGGAAGTAATGACAATATGCGCACGATCTGGAGTCATAAATGGCAGTATTGCCAATAAATCAGCTAATACTGACATTAGTTTTGTTTGCTTATGTCATCGCCAAAGAATTCTTGACTAAGCTTAGTTAGCGTACCATCAGCTTGTAGAGCACTCATTGCTTCATCTAATTTGGCCACTACTGCCTCATCGCCCTTTATGAGCACTATACCTGAACCTGTCTGCTCACTTGCAGGCGCAACTAATTTAATCTCAAGGGCGCTGTCTGGGAATTTTTTGAGATAATCAAGTACCGCTAGATTATCATTCATCGTGAAGTCAGCGCGGTCTTGCTTAACCAACTGTACTGCTTGCGCCATACCATCAACAGGAACAATCTCAGCGCCATAGCGTTCTGCCAGCTCACCATAATTACTGCTCAATGATTGGGCTGTACGCAGTCCTTTTAGACCTTCCCATGAGCTGTAACGATTATCATCGGTTGGTGCCAACACCACCGCACCTGACCAGCTGTAAGGTAGCGCTTTGTCATATTTTGCCAGACGTTCAGGAGTCGTCAAACTCACCTGATTAGCTACCATATCGAAACGTTTTGAATCAAGACCTGCCAGCATGGCATCCCACTGGGTTTCTTTGAAGTCAACCGTCACGCCTAATTTGTCAGCGACAGCGCGTGTGACTTCAACATCATAGCCAGTAAGCTTACCGCTCTCGTCATGATAGGTAAATGGTGGGTAAGTGCCTTCAGTGCCGACATTGATAGTGCCACCGTTATTGATACGTTGAAGCAAATCTGAACCAGTGGCTGCATTATCAGCAGTTGTACTTGCCTCATCAGTGGTTGACTGGCTACAAGCGGTCAGCAAAATAGCGCTAACAGCGAGGGTTAATAGGGCGCGACGTTTCATAAGATGTCCTTGTGCGAATGTATAGGTAATACGGATAAGAAAAATAGGCAGCTAGCAATGGTAATATAACCCTAGGTGATAGGCGCATTTTTTCTTCGATTGTTATAATTGTCATATCTATTTTGATCGTCAGATTTAGGGATGCAATACCTGTTTTTCAACCCTAACCCAAGCTAATGGCAACATTACTAAGACTATTCGGTCTTTTGAGACGTTATGCCAAGACCGTAACGGTTAAGATTGGATACGACCGATTATGTCTAGTTTATCGCGACTGGGTAAGAAGAAACGTACAAAAACAGTGAGCATGCGTAAGAATGTTATAACTCTCCTGCAAACTGGTAACGATCTCCTGCATGCCACATCTTCACATAAGTGAGCACTTTTCCCGCTGAGTAAGTCTGTCTACAAAGCACTAAAGTCGGCGACTGTAGATTAATTTGCAATGCTTCGGCAATGTCTGTGGGAGCAGCTAATGCGCGGATAGTATAGCTGCCGCGCTCAAGTGGAATCTTAGCAATCAAGTAATCACTGGTATTAACCTGATTAAAATCCTGCTCAATAAAATTGGGGACTTTTATCGCATCCACCCAACGCTCTTCGAACTGAATCGGTTGACCATCTGCAAAATGAATAATTTTGACTTCGTATAATACAGGTCTATTATCAGCATCTTGGGAATCGATCCTATCGACTGACCTCTCAAATTCGAACTTATGACCTAAATACTCATCAAGCATATCGGCTGTAATACTACGCGTACTCACCACCTGAGCCTTGTAGTCGCGATTGGCAGACTTTAAGTCTTGCGCAATATTGCGTACCTCCACAAAAGTATGATTGAACTGCTGCTGGGCAACAAACGTTCCTGAGCCTTGACGACGCTCTAATACCCGCTCCTCGCTTAGTTCCTTTAAGGCACGATTGACCGTCATTCTTGATACGCCAAACTCTTGCGCCAAAGCCATCTCTGTAGAAATAGCTGCGCCTGCTTGCCATTTACCACTATGAATATTGGCTAAAATAGCTTCTTTGATACGTTGATAGGCAGGGACTGTCTTCTTCACGTTTGTTTTTTTCATAGATGTCTTTGATGCGTCATTTTTAATCGTTAACTTCAAGCATAGCAAAGTTGTCATATTATCAGAATCCCTATCATAGCGACGGTTTTGTTATGGCAAGCATGCAAATAATTAAAATAAAACTTGCATGAGAAAAAAAACCCTGATAATTTGTATATACAACTTATTAATTGAGCCAATATTTTAGGTGTCAATATTAACGATATGAAGTTGACTCTCTTGTATGAACTCCCTTTTTGGCGCTCATAATTTTTAACACTTATAATTTTTCGCACTTATAGATACTCATAAGGAATGACAATGACTAACGATGGAATGACTCCTAAAATGACTCGCCGTGATGAGACTCGCGACATTGCATCGCCTACGGGCAGCACCTTACATTGCAAAAGCTGGTTAACCGAAGCACCGTATCGCATGCTGCAAAATAACTTGCATCCCGATGTCGCTGAAAACCCGAAAAGCTTAGTGGTTTATGGTGGTATTGGTCGTGCGGCGCGTAATTGGGAAAGCTATGATCAAATCTTAGAGTCGCTCAAGTTGTTAGAAGATGACGAAACCTTACTCGTGCAATCAGGCAAACCCGTTGGCGTGTTTCAGACCCATGAGAATGCACCACGCGTATTAATCGCCAACTCAAATCTTGTACCGCGCTGGGCGACGTGGGAGCATTTTAATGAGCTAGATCGCAAAGATTTAATGATGTACGGACAGATGACGGCGGGTAGCTGGATTTATATCGGCACTCAAGGCATCGTGCAAGGCACTTATGAGACTTTCGTTGAAGCGGGTCGTCAGCATTATGAGGGTAGCTGGGCGGGACGTTGGATTTTGACCGCAGGGCTTGGCGGTATGGGCGGCGCGCAACCTCTAGCTGCTACTTTCGCTGGAGCGACTTCGCTGAATATCGAATGCCAGCAGTCTAGTATTGATTTTCGTCTGCGTACGGGCTACGTCGATGTGCAAGCCAACGATCTTGACCACGCTTATGAGTTGATCAAACAGCATACCGATGCTGGTGAAGCCGTCTCTATTGCTCTACTAGGAAACGCTGCTGATATATTGCCTGAGATGGTC
>JBBSUA010000185.1:0-4637 GCA_038235315.1 Pseudomonadales bacterium
ACGATCACTGAGTTCCAGCGCCGTCGTACGCATACGAAAGTCCTCGTGAGACACGTCGCTACTTCTATAGTCTTCATCCATGATAATGACATGGATGTTAGGGAACTGCTCTTGCAGATTGCCTAAGATATCGATCAGCCATTCTTGTCCATATTCGTTACCAATTACAGTCGGAAACACGAGCCATTTTTTATGTTCAAGCTCAGGGTATTCAGCAAAAGTACGTCGTAGCCAATAGACTGATGGATTGTGCCGATAAGGATAGCGACGAGTATCAATGCCACGATAGATTCGCTTAATATCTTTGGGATCAACCTCTTCGCGCTTTAGACCCTTTTTGAGATAGGCGGTGACACTCTCAGATACGGTAATAATCGTATCGACATCGAGCAGTGCTTGTGAGTATTTATTGATCGGATAAAAGCCGTACATCGTCGAGACTAGTTTAGGTATGCGTTTAACTCGCGCACGGCGCAGTGCTAAATGCAAAATCCAAGCAGGTGTTCGAGAATGAACATGAATAACATCAGGATTATATTTTTCGATAAGGTGGCGCAGCGGCGCAATTTGGAGCAGGGATAGCCAAGATTTTTTATTCATATACAGCTGATGATATAGATTACCATCGCGCTCTAAACGCTTAACTAGTTCATTATCATAATCGGCACTAGCCACAATAATAGAGGTATGACCGCCTTTGACCAATGCGCGTCCAAGATGAAAGATACCGCGTTCGGATTCATCATGTTTTAAGGAGGACAGCAGGCGCATCACTATCATAGTAGCGGTAAACATCCATTAATAATATTTAGCTGCTATTGTCAGGTAAAAACAACCAAAACTCAACCTTGAAAACAGGTTGGGCATTATAAAAACTCTCATTAATTGGTTTGAGCGATATCAGCGCTGAGACTAACGTCGCTTTTGTAAATGCTCAGCATTAGGCAATACTTGTTTTTCACTGAGATACTTCCAGTAACGTTGAGGCATGTGTTGTTTATGCAGGTGCGTATTTTTGCGCTCCTTAATATTGACGTTGGTAAAGTAGCCTTGCCAAAACCGTTGATAACGCTGCTCGTCAATACTGTGAATACTAGAAGGATTGCGCAATACATTATCATCTAGCTCGGTAATGGTCTGAAGTGCTGCAGGCTTTGAAGGGGTACTTTGAGTCTTATCGTAGTAGATACCATAACCACGGCATAGATCATAGATTGCCCAATGTTGGTCTTGATAGCGCTGACGAAAATGCTCACCAATCAAAGGCAACACATTAAAGTCAGGCTCGACTCTAGCGAAATAAATATCATCAGTCGTATGCTCAAAACGTACGAATGCCTCCATACGGTGCTTTTCACGACCAACAGACTTGACCGTTTGCGCAAGCTCTAATACATTCAGATTTCCTAAATCTTCCATAATTGAGCGACTAGGATAATCAATCGCATATTTGACCACCTGAAATAGGGTAGTACCGATATCTGCTTTTTCTGACAAAAATCCCCATAATAATTGGCGCATACCAGCGCGTCCTAAGCGTTTATTAAGTTTAATCAATACGCGCTGAGCATGATCTTCATTAGTTGGCACGCTGACACTTTGATCAATAAGTGAGGGTATATAACAGCCCTGTGCTGTGAGCTGTAGCGCCTCGTTATGCTGTAATTTGTGGGCATACACATAGAATACAGCGCTCAGCCAACCTTCAAAGCTTTGCTCATAAAGTACAACCGTTGAGCTATCGCAAGGGTCGATTTTTTCGATAGGATAGATGGCATTCTGTAATTGTCCTAGCATGACTTATCCTTATCTTGTGCTATCTAGAACAACGACAATTGACCACTACGTTGATCTTTGAACTTAGTTTGCGTCTGTGCTAGCACATATTGACGAAAGTTATCACGAGTCAGATGCGAGAGATGTTCATTTTTACCCGTTGTCGCAATGAAGTACTTGGCACGATTAACTGCTGCGCCCATTTTCTTCAAATGATAGAGAGTCAGCTGATTGAACTTACGCGCTTTCAGGATTTTCTTCGCCGTTCGAGTACCGATACCGGGAATACGCACGATCATCTCATAAGAGGCTGTCTGGATATTCACAGGGAAATGTTCGCGATGACGAATCGCCCATGCCAATTTTGGATCACAATCTAAGTCTAAAAATGGTGACTCAGGCTCAACGATTTCATCGGCATTAAAACCATAAAAGCGCATTAACCAATCCGCTTGATAGAGTCGGTTCTCACGCACCATTGGCACGGGCGTACCGATAGCAGGCAAGCGACTATCAGATAACATGGGCACATAGCCAGAATAATAGACGCGTTTAAGATCGTACTGTTTATAAAAATGACTGGATAGCTGTATCACTTGTAAGTCGGTCTCATTACTAGCGCCCACAATCATTTGACTGGTTTGACCTGCTGGCACGAATTTTGGCGCTTTTTTATGAGTCTTACGGCTCTCACGAATAGTGATGATTTCTTCTTTCACCGTTTCCATCGGCGCTTTTAATTGATCGTGCGACTTCTCTGGCGCTAGTAATGCGAGACCAGATATGGTTGGAATTTCAATATTGACGCTTAAGCGATCAGCATAAAGCCCTGCCTCTAGCAATAGCTCTTTTGACGCACCGGGGATGGTCTTAAGGTGAATATAGCCGTTAAAGCGCTCGCGCGTTCGCAATATCTTGGCGACTTCCACCAATCGCTCCATCGTATAATCGCCACTTTTAAATATCCCCGAACTTAAAAACAGCCCTTCAATATAGTTACGACGATAAAACTGCATGGTTAATTCGACGACTTCTTCTACACTAAACGCCGCTCGTGGCGTATCATTACTTTTACGAGAGGTACAATAAGCGCAATCATAAATGCAATGATTGGTCAGGAGGATTTTTAGCAAGCTCACACAGCGACCATCTTCGGTATAGCTATGACAGATGCCTGTTGCTGAAGCATCGCCAAGACCACCGCCCTGATTTTTGCGAGTGCCAGCGGAGGATGAGCAAGAAACATCATATTTCGCCGCATCGGCTAAAATATTGAGTTTGCCCTGTAGTCTTTCATAATTGATGGATGCCATAAATAGGATGATTACCAATTAGTTATTGAAAGGCTATTTTAGCAAATCTAGGGGTAAGTCACTGTAATTGTAGGATAATTTATGAAACTATGCGACAACGGTTGTCGTATTGGCAGGCATAAAAAAAGCCTTGAATCATCAAGACCTTTTCTAATTTTTAACATTCATAGATCATTAATATGATAATCAATGGCTAACGATATTCCACTCGCTATTTACTGAACTTTGGCACGTATGACCACCGTTTGTGGCGTATTAGAGGCAAGGTTGACCAAGTTCCATTTTAATCCAGAATAGTTCTCTTGCACCACAACGCTGTTGCCTACTTGTTGAATGGTTTGATAGCTGTCGCCGCCAGTAGTCGCAAGCGTGGGTAGTGAACTGTTCAGTGATACTAATCTGACCCCACTAGGAAGAGAGACCATGGCGTTCAGATCATTCACAGGCTGAGCACTATTGTTCATATAAGTGGTATGGTATTCAATGATATCACCGGGAGCGATATGATTGGCAGGTACTGCAACTTCACGACCATTGCTACTTTTCATGATTTTCATGATCTTAGTATTCGCACTAGCAACATTAGGAGTACTAAACGTTGGTGTCAGCTGCAAACTCTCTAAAGAAGTTGTCGTGATAACTTGGCTGTTCATTACGGGGCTATTTATTACTGGGCTTACAATAACTTGATTATTAATTATTGGTATAGTGGTTACTGGTGATAATATTTGAGTGGTGCTATTAATTGGCGTAGTGACTATGGTATTACCGATTTGTTGGGTCACTTGACTGGTTATGGGACCTGTAGTGACGACAGTCGATGATCCTTGGCTGATCGCATAACGAGGTACATTGGTGACTTGAGTAACTGCATAGGGCATGCCATTTTGCATAGAGATACCATTAGGCGTCGAGGTGATAGTTGCCACGTTACCATCAGAATACTGTTCAACGACAGTGGTACTGCCCATATTTGATTGAGTAATTGAGATTTCAGGCGCAGCATTGGCGATAGGTGCGAGTAATAGCAAACCAGTCGCAATTCCAACGGCGGACAAGGATATTTTCTTGATATTTGTTTTTGCAATCATTGTAGTCGTCATCATAGATTCCCTTAAAGTAGTGATAAACAAAATAAAAGATATTTAACACTTTGAATGACAATGATTATGCTCTAAAACGACTGCGGTAAAACAGCAGCGTTGTGTAACTCATGAGATTTAGCCATTTTTAGCCTGTTTAAAGTTTTATGCTCAGATTGAGGACACGCCCTATAAAACTCAAATAAAAAAATGCCCTAGTTGGATTAAGTGATACTCAATCCAACTAGGGCAAAAACGATAGCTCTCTATCCTTTGAAAATCATGCAGCCGTTAGCTATAAATCACTTTCATCAATTCGTATTCGACCACGCCTTTCGGTGTTTCGATGCGGACTTCATCACCTTCGAATTTGCCAATGAGACCCCGGGCGATGGGCGAGTTGACAGATATTTTACCCGCTTTAAAGTCGGCTTCATCATCACCTACGATTTGATAGTGTTTTTCT
>JBBSUA010000186.1:0-4620 GCA_038235315.1 Pseudomonadales bacterium
TGTTGGTGCTAGCTACGCAAAAGGTTTCCTCGCCCCTAGTTTTAATGACTTGTACTCCCCTTTTGGTGGTAATGCTGATTTAAAAGCTGAAACCAGTGATAATTATGAAGCTTTCATCGAATATGACACGTTACTCCAGTCTACGCGTTTAACTGGCTATCGAAACAATGTCGAAGACCTCATTACCTATGTCACTAAACCTGTACCTGGTAATCCTTTTGCTGGTAGTAGCGAAAACGTCAATGAAGCCAAAATAGAAGGGGTATCATTAACCTCAGACTGGGAATTAGATAATTATCTGTTCGGTGGTAGCTACGACTATCAACAAGCTAAAGATAGCAGCGGTGGTGCTAACGACGATAACTTCCTTGCTATTCGCCCTGAACATAAAGGCTTAGTATATGCAGGCTATCGCTTATCAAGCTTAGATCTTCATGCTGAATATCAATATGTAGGCGATTATTACAGCAACGCTGCCAATACTGACTCACAACTAGTTGACAGCTATGGTCTATTTAATATTAGCGGAAATTATAAGCTAAATCCTAATCTGAGTCTGACCGCTCGCTTGAACAATATTACCAATGAGAAGTACACCACGCTACCGGGTTACGATACTGATGGTACTAACTTCTTTACTTCATTGACTTATAATTGGTTTTAGGTAGAGTACGATAACTTCACTGTTTATATCTATTCAAGGTCATCAATCGATGGCCTTTTTTTATAACTATTGATTAAGTAATGTCGATAAAAATAGTTAAACCTAACGTAATCTTCTGGTATTTATATCAGCCAACAGGTGACAAATTCTGTCTCATCTATTACAATAACGACCTCCGAGAGGTGTTGCGCCATAAAATTAATCCGTATTTTTAGGTTTTCAAACGGTACGGATTACTCATTATGTTAGGCTCGGTTAACTGTTAATGGATCAATTTTTTGATTATTAATAGCGCTAATAACGACACCTGCGTTTTTATTCTTTTTATATAACTATATTGATAGGAGCATATTATGGACGCAGTGTCTAAAGCCCCCTCTGCCCATACGATCGACCCCACTTTCACAGACTATAAAGTCGCTGACATTAGCTTAGCCGATTATGGTCGCCGTGAAATCACGCTTGCCGAAGCCGAAATGCCTGCCCTTATGGGTTTGCGTCGTCGCTACAAAGCTGACCAGCCCCTTCAAGGCGCGAAGATCGTCGGCTGTATCCACATGACCATCCAAACTGCGGTACTTATCGAGACTTTGGTCGAGCTAGGTGCTGAAGTACGCTGGACTTCATGTAATATTTTTTCTACTCAGGATCATGCGGCGGCTGCGATTGCGGCTGCAGGTATTCCTGTATTCGCTTGGAAAGGCGAAACTGACGCAGAGTATGAATGGTGCTTACGTCAGCAAGTCCACGTTGGTGGCGAAGCGTCCGGTCAGCTTTGGGATGCTAACTTGATTTTGGATGATGGTGGCGACTTAACCTCGCTTATTCATAATGAGTATCCACAAGTACTTGACAATGTTCATGGTATCTCAGAAGAAACCACGACGGGCGTGCATCGCTTGCTTGAAATGATGCAAAAAGGGTCGTTAAAAGTACCTGCTATTAACGTCAATGATGCGGTTACTAAGTCTAAAAATGACAATAAATACGGCTGCCGTCATAGCTTAAACGATGCGATTAAACGCGGAACAGATATGTTCTTAGCAGGTCGTCGCGCTTTGGTTATCGGTTATGGTGATGTAGGCAAAGGCTCAGCGCAAAGCTTACGTCAAGAAGGTATGATTGTTCGTATCTCAGAAGTTGATCCTATTTGTGCCATGCAAGCGTGTATGGATGGTTATGAAGTACTATCACCATATATCAATGGCGACAATACTGGCGGCGCAGAAGGTATTAATACCCGTCTGCTAGAAGATACTGACATGATTGTCACGACTACGGGTAACTACCATGTCTGTGACAAACATATGCTAGCTGCATTAAAGCCTGGCGCTGTGGTTTGTAATATTGGTCACTTTGACACCGAAATCGATACCCAGTTTATGCGTGATAACTGGCGTTGGAGCGAGGTCAAGCCACAAGTCCATCAAATCTTCCGCTCAGACGATGTGAATGACTATTTGATTCTGTTGGCTGAAGGTCGTCTAGTCAACTTAGGTAATGCTACTGGTCATCCATCACGTGTTATGGATGGCTCGTTTGCCAACCAAGTACTGGCGCAAATGTATCTATTTGAAGAGAAATTTGCTGACTTGCCAGCCGACGCACGTACTGACAATTTATACGTAAAAGTACTGCCTAAGAAGCTCGACGAAGAAGTCGCTGCAGCGATGGTCGCAGGCTTCAATGGTACGCTGACCAAGCTGACGTCTAAGCAAGCGGAATACTTAGGTGTGCCTGTCGAAGGTCCGTTCAAACCTGACGCTTATAAATACTAAGGAGCGCGACTGTGAGTAAGCCCGCTTTCTCTTTTGAATTTTTCCCTGCCAAGTCTGAGCAGGGGCATGAGAAACTGCTCAGTACTTTTGATGAGCTGAACGAACTGTCGCCAACGTATTTTTCAGTGACCTATGGTGCAGGTGGCTCAACTCGTAGTCGCACCTTAGATATTGTACAAGCGCTATGTGCGCGCAGTAAGACTGAAGTTGCGCCACATATCTCTTGTATTGGTGATGACAGAATTCAGATCGCTGAGCTATTGACTCATTATAAGAGCTTAGGGATTAGACGCTTAGTGGCGTTGCGTGGAGACTTGCCATCAGGACAAGTGGGTATGGGTCAGCTGCCATTTGCTTTGGATTTAGTTAAATTTATCCGTGAGCATTCAGGAGATCATTTTCATATCGAAGTGGCAGCTTATCCTGAAATGCATCCACAAGCGCGTAGCTTTTTGCTTGATATTGATAATTTAGTTAATAAATATCAAGCAGGCGCAAATGCCGCTATTACGCAGTTCTTTTATAATGCTGATAGTTATTTGTATTTGCGTGATGCCGTAGAGCAACGCGGTATTGATACGGTAGCGCAGCCCTTAGTTGCTGGCATTATGCCCATTACTAACTCAAGCAACTTAATGCGCTTTGCTGATAGCTGTGGTGCTGATATTCCGCGCTATGTACGCAAGCAGCTGGCTGATTTTGGTGATGATAGCAAAGCCATACGTGAGTTTGGCTTTGATGTAGTCTATCGCCTTTGTGAGCGCTTAATTAGCGAGGGCGTGCCAGCCATGCATTTTTATAGTATGAATAAAGTTGAGCCAAATAAACGCTTAGTAGAAGCTTTAGGGCTTGTTCCTGAAGTGATTTCTTCAAAATAAACTAAGTGTTTGTAGTTTTGAAGTAGTTATTTATATAATTTTTGAATGAACTGGTACTCTTAGGAGCGCCAGTTTTTTTATGGACTTTTTTATTATCTAGGGGTGGGCTAAACGTAAGGAGTAATCATGTTTGTTCATAATGATTACTTAACACCTTATTTAGCATAGACATGCGATGCTACCCTATTTGATATCGTTAGAAAACTGTATTAGAGTAAAATAAATATATAGCCTAACCTCTTATGATTATTGACAATTGTCTTTACTTTAGACACACGATATTCTATAAATATATTAAAAATAATCTTTTATTTGAATAAAACAATAGGATCAAAAACTTGTGAGACGTTTTTTTTATAGTACTACTAGTAATAGTGTAGAGCTTAACTCCCTCGATGCTGAGCCGCCTTATTTATCAAAACTAAGCACGTTGAGTATGGGTAGTGATTTGGTACTGACTGAGAGTATTACCCATCATTGGTGCAGAGTATTACGGGCAAATATTGGCGATCAAGGTGTTTTATTCGATGGGTTTGGTGGTGAATACTTGGTACAGCTAAAGGCTATTAGTAAAAAACAAGCGACAGTTACCCTATTAGCGCATACAAGTGATGATCGCACTGCCCCTATTATCAGTAAGATTGGCTTGGTTATGAGTCGTGGCGAGCGTATGGACTATGCGATCCAGAAAGCGACTGAGCTTGGTGTCACTGCTATTCAACTCTTGAGTAGTCATCATGGTGAAGTGACACTGAAGCCTACCCAAGTTGATAAAAAGCTGGCACATTGGCAACAAATTGCGATTGCCGCTTGTGAACAGTGTGGCTTAAATCGCCCACCCCTTGTACTTGCACCACTATCTGTCGATGAGTGGTTAGAGCGATCTGATGATGAGTCTTTAAGCGCTGCAAATAAAAATAAAATGGCCGTCAGCTCTATGGTGTCCGTACTCAGTCAAGACCTTTATTATCATAGACTCACTCAACAAGCAGATTTAAGACTACAGATGAGCGTACCGGCAGCAGACCAACCAACAATGCCAGCTAGGCTCACAAAAATACTGACACAAGAGCTACCTTATATTGAATTATTGATTGGTCCTGAAGGCGGACTTAGTATCGAGGAGCGTGCTAAGGCAGAACAGGCAGGTTTTGAGCCTTGGCAGATTGGTAAACGTGTACTGCGTACTGAAACCGCTCCGGTGGTTGCATTAGCAACGCTGCATGCCTTATTGTAATTAAAATTATAGTATTAAAACATATAGCATTAGAATAAATAGTCACGAGACATATTTTATAAA
>JBBSUA010000187.1:0-4577 GCA_038235315.1 Pseudomonadales bacterium
CGGCGTTGCTCGTATATTTCGTTAATTTTTTGTTGATTCAGGCGTTGCTGCTTGGCTACTTGAGTTGCAAAACTCTGATATGCTCTGGCATTTATGGCACTCATGCGTTCAGACAGACTAGGATGGGTAGCAAACCATGAGACATCTCCCAAGTCTGATCCGCTACTGGCAAAGAAGAAATGACTGAGCCCATTAATATCAGCAATATTGGATAAGCGTGAGCCAAGCGAATCCTGATGAATGGCTTTTAAAGTTTCCAAAATTGCAGGTGAGCGCGTCAGTTGTATGCTGGTCGCATCAGCCAATAACTCACGTTCACGGTTAAAGCTGTGTTTAATCAGCTGCGCACTTGCCATACTTGAAAAGCTCAAACCATGTAACAACAATGTCCATACGCTGCGTGGTGCATTGCGATCGACAGCTACTCTACCAACATGCTGCGATGATTGAGTAGACGTGGCATGTTGTGAATGTTGCTGCCAGTAGGCTACCCATTCAGTGTGAGTGGTAAAGTTTGCTGTTCTGCTTTCAGTACTCCGCGCTTCACTATCGATTATTTTTTGCGATGCAGGCAGATTTTGATTGGCAGCGTTATCAAAATAGCTATCGTGATTACCATACTTAGCCGTCAAATTCTCAATGGGATCACTCCAATCGTACACTATTTGCAGACCTGCCAGCACCACCATTAACTGTAAGTTAAACTTAGCGTCGCCATGCAAAATATGCCCATACTCATGACCAATAAGACCATAAAGCGCCTCATCAGAAAGCTTATCTAATGCTCCTTGGGTAACGACCAGTACCATATCTTTAGTCTGTCGACCCGCAACAAAAGCGTTGATGCCCTGCTCATTGGGTAATACGTATAATATCGGCATACTTATGCCAGCGGCGATCGCTAACTGCTGAGCAAACTCATAATAGCGATGATACAACGGTGGAAAGTCACGCTCATGACGCACAGCAATATGCCGCGCGCTATAGCGAACAGCCGACACTGGCGTATGTTGATGCGCCACTCCGCTACTGTGCTCCCAAGCATCTTGGCTACTATCAATAAATAATCTAACTGCCCCAACTCGCTGTGCAATAGCGCGACCGCCTGCTTCTAAACGTCTATATTCAAAAAAACTGCCAGCAATAAAGCTAAATAGTGTCCAAACAATGACTAACACCATCACCCAGTAGTAGACACCACCGGTAAAGAGCGTTAATAACAACGCCATCATACCAAGCGCAACAACCATGTGTGCCAATACAATCAGCACAAACAGTCCATATAATAATAGACTGCGCCGCGTACGTACCCGCTGTTCAGCAAAAAAATCCATCTATCCTTTCCGTTTGGCGAGTTATCGTTAACTTATGGCTTATACTTATAAAGAAATGCTTTTCGAAGGTATTTAAAATTTAGCCGAAACTTACCGTAGGCGCTTGGCTGATCGTTTCTTTGTCTGCAAATACCAATTGGCTTAATGGTCGAAAGCCAAAAGTGCTGCTTACTAAATTATTTGGGAACGTTTCGCGATCATTGTTATAAAACATCACACTGTCATTATAATGCTGACGCGCAAAGCCAATACGATTTTCGGTATTGGTCAACTCGTCCATAACTTCTTTAATTAAACTATCAGCCTTTAGCTCAGGATAAGCTTCCATCACGGCATAGAACTGCCCCAGTGCTTTTGATAACATGCCTTCTGCTTGCGCAAATAATGCCATATGCTCGAGCGACTCCGGTTGATGCTTGCTAGAATCTTGCAAATCTTGCGCACGATTACGCGCACTAATTACCCGCGTCAATGTCTCCTCTTCATGAGACAAATAGCGCTTGGCAGTCTCAACTAAGTTGGGAATCAGATCATGACGGCGCTTAAGCTGCACATCTATCTGCGCAAAGCCATTCTTTGCCTGATTGCGCGCCCGCACTAACTTGTTAAATATGGTAATTCCAACAACCACCACCAGCACAACAAAGGCGATAAATAACCAAACGAACGTTTTCATAATACAATTCCAGTCATAATAAAACTCCAAAGTGGTCAATGTTGATAAAAATTAATACATTATATTTTAACTCATATTAACGAATGAAACTTAGTAATTGCCTCAAATTTTAGGCAAAAAAAAGCCCTTTACAATGAAGGGTTTAAAGTAGCAAGTACATGATATAGCAATAATTATTAAATTTTAAGCAAAAAAAAGCGACTCCAAAAGCACATCCTCGGCACACACTATAACTATTACCGTTGCTACCTTCCGGTCCTGGCGGGGTTCATAGAACAATGTTGCGAGGCTACCAATGGAGCCACCAGTTGCAGATTATACAAGGTTTTTGCCATATTACAACCCCTGTATCAAAACTCATGATTTTATTGTTTACATTATTAAACGTATAAACCAGCAACTTATTGACAAAATCCTCACAGCAACTTGTATAAAATTTGCTATTTTAGCTATATCTGAAAGTTTAGCTACTACCTACTAAAAGATTGCTAGTAGATAACTTGACGGATAAATGAAAAAATATAACTTTTGTGTTGCCAGACTATATTACTAAGGAGATTTTATGAAGAACTTGTTGCTTAATAAAGCCGCGATCGCTACTGGGTCTGCATTTGTATTTGCAGCTATGATGGGCAGCGCGCATGCTGAACCGACAGGTTATGACCAACTTAGCTTTCAGACGGAAGTTAAAGAAGAAGTTGCTAATGACGAAGTGCGAGCCAGTCTATACAAAAAAGCTCAAGCGGCTGACTCTAAAACACTAGCGACTAACCTAACTACCTCAATCAATAAAGCGTTGGCTATTGCGAAGCGCTACCCTAGCGTAACGGTTAGCACAGGTCAGCAACGCACCTATCCACGCTATGATAAAAATGACAAAATTATTGGCTGGACAGGACAGGCAAATATTGATCTAAAAAGTACTGACTTTGCAGCGACTAGCCAGCTGATTGCTGATTTGCAAGAAACGTTAGTTATGGATAATCTTAGCTTCGGTGTATCCGATGTCAAAAAAGACGCGCTTGAACAAAAGCTAATGACTGACGCTTCACGTGCTTTTCAACAGCAAGCCAAGAATTTAACTCGCGCTTGGGATGCACGTGGCTATCGTGTCGTGACCGTCAATCTGAACACTGGTAACAACTACCCTCGTCCAATGTATAGCAGTATGGAAATGCGTGCCACCTCAGCTGACGCTTCAGTGCCTAGCCAAAACTTTGAGTCCGGTAATAGCACAATATCAGTGACTGCTAATGGTACCATTGAGCTGACTAAGTAGTATGAACCTATAGTCGATATATTTCAAAAGTGTTATAGCACTACTGGAGTGAATTTTGCGCAGCCTCTGTCAGCGTAGACACAGCAAGCAAGTAAAATTTATACCAGTAGTGCGTTTAGTGAAGTCATAACTGTTTTGTTTTTAACTGACTATAGTTTAAGGCAATACACAATTGCCCACGTAGAATAAAGGCAAGATCTATCAAAGAGCTTGCCTTTATTTTTTGATTTTAGTATTTACTGATTGTCTTACTTAGCTAATGGATTAGCTGCCTTATCTCTGCGTAATTTGAGTAGCATTTTTTTATGCCATGGCAAATTCTGATAAGCCAGTAGCTGCTGCGCAATCTTTTTATTATTTTGCAATGTTGCTGTATTTTGGATGACATAAACGGTACGCGAGACTTGTTGTAGCACCTGACCTTATTTATTTTTGACTACCGCTTGTACGCTATGTTCGCCTGGTAAGATATCGACTGTCGCAATAGATGCACTTAAACCTTGAGCCACTTCATTACCGTCGAGATAAATACTAGCACTATCCCCTATCTGTAACGCAGGCTTCAACCTTGCGTTCACTATAATGTTTTGTGCAGGACGACGATACGCGCGCTCCTCACTTGGCTCAATTATAGTTAACTGGTAATTTACCTGTACCGCTTTGACGGGCGTTACTGGCACAGATGTCGTTTGGGCATTATTATTAGGTTCGTTGTTAGCATTGCTGTTCAAGCCAGTGTCTCCTGAACGAGAAGTGGTTGAGCTATCACTACTATTGCCCGTAGTGACCGAGGTTTGACTGATTTGTTTGTCCGCTTGTTGCTCGTAGTTCTGAGGGCGATCCGTAAAAGTCACTTGACCTGTGTTTTCGTCAACGACTTTGTAAATTGGTGCCGCGTTTATCATAGGCGTATAAAAGCTGGCTGCGCTAACTATCAAACCTGCCAGTAATAGAGTTCCCGTATTCCCTTTATGTGGCGTCTGTGTAGAGGATAAAGTCATAATCAGTCAACCTAATAAGTGCGTTTGATTAAAATATAGTGTATGTATTATTATGCGGGTTTTTTATGATAAAAACAGTAGTGGCTGTGAAAACGACGTATATTCTAAAAAAATATTAGCAACTGGTCTGATATTTAGGTTGATGCATATATTTGATTAGACACAAAAAAACCAGCCAAAATTAAATCAGCTGGTTTTTTTATTAAAAAAGCTTTGAAAAACTAACTACTCACTAGCAGCTGTAATAAAGATCAAACTCTACTGGATGCACAGTCACGTTGACGCGC
>JBBSUA010000188.1:0-4577 GCA_038235315.1 Pseudomonadales bacterium
ACTTTAGCATCCGTCAGCTCTTGCTCAGTTTTACCAATGCACGATATCTCAGGGATAGTATAAATCCCAGTGGGTACGCTAGAGACTGGCTCAGCATCACTATCGCCAACCATAAAGGCAGCTGCGCAGCGACCTTGGTCATAAGCGGCCGACGCGAGCGATGGCCAACCGATGACATCCCCTGCCGCATAGATATTGTCGACATCCGTACGATAAGTATCATCGACCTTCAACTGACCACGGCTATTAGCTTCTAGACCAAGCGCTTCGAGATTGAGACCTTCGGTATTACCTGAGCGCCCATTCGACCAAAGAATGGCATCAGATTTGATTTTTTTGCCGCTCTTTAGATGCAAAATGACATAATCATCATGCGTCTCTAAATGATCAATCTCTTCATTACTACGAATAACCACGCCAAATTGTCTAAAGTCATGTGCGATCGCATCGCTAATCTCACTATCGAGATAGCTCAACAATTGATCTTGGTTGTTAATCAAATCCACCTTATAGCCAAGACCTGTAAAGATAGAGGCATATTCACAACCAATCACGCCTGCGCCATAAATAATAATCTTTTTGATTACATAATCCATTTGTAGGATTTTGTCAGAATCAAAGACGCGCGGATGATTAAAATCTAAGATTTCAGGACGATAAGGACGGCTACCGACCGTGATAATCGCTTTATTAAAGGTAATCGTTTCAAAGGTGTTTTCGTTAATTTCAACTCGCAACGTATGCGCATCAATGAAGCTTGCCCAACCATGAATCACTTCAATCTGGTTACGTTCATAAAACCGCGTATGCGTACTGACTTGCTGGCGAATCACTTGACGCGCTTTGGCCAATACAATATTCAAAGGCACTTGGTGATAATCCATCGCTTTGGTAAACATCTGATCACGACGAAAGTTAATTAAGTTAAATACGGATTGACGCAACGCCTTACTGGGTATAGTGCCAACATGGGTACAATTACCACCAACTTGCTCCCGTGGATCAATAACCACGACTTTTTTGCCCGACTTAGCAAGTTTCATCGCCGCCGCTTCGCCACCAGGACCGGCACCTAACACCACAGCATCATATTCGAATTCGTGCTTATCGTTCTTTAGGCGTCGCGAATCTTTAGAAAAAGCAGATTTGACTTCAATACGTGTATCATCTAGCGGATTGACCAAATCAGGATGATGCATGATGTCATCGGTTACTTGCTCATGCGTTTGTTCAATTTGCTCTGCTTTGTCAGCACTTTTGGTTTGTTCTGGCGCGGTTACTGGTGCGCTGCCGCTGTCTTTATTGGATACTTCAGTATGAGTATCTAGACCTGTGTCATTGGTGGTGTCATCAGTAGTATCATTTTTGCGTTTGCTTCCCATCGTATCCTCTTTATTGTTCCATTTGTATGCTAATTATTTTCTGACTTTAGAGTTATGTTTTACTCACTATTAACCAATACGGCGTTTAAGTCCTGTCATCTGTAAAATTCGCGTCGCAATCTCTTCTACAGACATCTCAGAGACATCGAGGCTAGGAATACCTTGTGAGATATAGATGCCCTGTATCGCGCGTTGCTCTTGTTGTACTTGTTGATAGCTAGAATAACGACTGCCCGCTCTACGCTCTTGGCGAATACGTACCAATCGATCTGTATTAATGAGCAATCCAAATAATTTGTCTTTGTGCTCACGCAGTGCTTTTGGTAGTTGGTTATCGTACAAGTCATCTTCGGTCAGCGGATAGTTAGCAGCACGAATACCAAATTGCAGTGCTAAATATAATGACGTTGGCGTCTTGCCTGAACGGGATACCCCAATAAGAATAATGTCGGCTGCGCTATAATGACGTGTACGCGCCCCATCATCGTTATCTAAAGCAAAATGCACGGCATCAATACGCTCTTTATAAGTCTCGGAATCGACATTATCATGGGCATGACCGGAATGACCGTCTGGCTCAACACCTGTCTCCTCTGCGATTCTCCCAATGATACCTTCGTACATGTCTAGATTACAGCCTTGTGCAGAGTTAATCTTTTCACGTATTTCAGGATTAACAATAGTATCGAATACCAAAGGTAATAAGCCATCGCGTTGATAAGCCATGTTGATTTGCTCAACGGCATCCTCAGCTCGCTCTAAGCTATCAACATACGGTAATACCCGCGTCTCAAAAGGCACAGAAGCAAATTGACTTAAGATAGAACGACCTAAAGTCTCAGCAGTAATCGCAGTACCATCAGAGATAAAAAACGCACTTCTTATCGTTTGCGAATTATCTAGGCTCAAGGCATGGCGATTTTGAATAGTAGGATTGTTTTGTTCAGACGAATTATTAGCGTACATAATTTAGAGACCTCGATAGTATAGTCGCGCGCTGTGATAAGTGATAAGAGTAGTTCATTGCAGAGGTAGCTATGGCTGCACTATTGGCGTTGATGGCACTCCAGTGGCGGCTTATACGTTATTTATTATGCAGAATCGTTATCCATCATTATGAGCGTTATCGCATATTTGATATCATCAGCCTATATTATACGCATAATAGAGGCTCAATAGAACTCAATGTTAGCATAATTGGCTGCGCTATGATGCTAGAGTGTGGCATCGATTTATACGTTCAGCCCTTTATCAGTTTTAATATCAGATTTTGAAATACTGGTACTGGGAATAAGAGTCTCTTTTAAGATTCCTCTGTACTGTTTATTGGTCTTTATTACCTGAAAATCCATAACTTAACAGAATGAATAACTTAATTTATCTAATGTTTATGAAATAATAAATTTTCATAAAACTGGCGAATCATTAGCAAACTCTATAATTTTTGTCTTTTTCGTTATTTTTTTACTTTCACCTATCGAAATCCGCTTAATATGTCGGTATAATTGACCTTTATAATCCTTACTAAATAACCTTATTTTCTGGAGTTATCATGGCAGCAAAGTCTACAGCACTTGTAATCAATCTTGATCAACTAGGAAAAAACGATGTTGATACCGTAGGTGGCAAGAATGCCTCGCTTGGCGAGATGATCAGTCACCTATCAGATTTAGGCGTCAGTGTTCCAGGCGGCTTTGCTACAACCTCCAATGCTTTCAATCGTTTTTTGACTGAAACAGGCTTACTTGACAAAATTAACAGCGAGCTCAGAGAGCTAGACGTTAATGACGTTAATAAGCTGGCTGCTACTGGTAAAAAGATTCGTAACTGGATTATTGAGCAAGAACTGCCAAAAGACTTAGAAGCGGACGTGCGTAAATCATTCGAAGAAATGAGCGATGGCAAAGATATTGCCGTCGCTGTGCGCTCTTCTGCAACTGCTGAAGATTTACCAGATGCCTCATTTGCAGGTCAGCAAGAGACCTTCTTAAACATTCGCGGCATTGATAACGTTCTGATTGCTATTAAAGAAGTATTTGCCTCTCTTTATAACGATCGTGCTATCTCCTACCGTGTACACAAAGGTTTTGAGCATGAAGGCGTGGCTTTATCTGCCGCTGTTCAGCGCATGGTTCGCTCAGAAACGGGCGCGGCTGGCGTGATGTTCACCCTAGACACTGAAAGTGGCTTTGATCAAGTGGTCTTTATTACCTCAAGCTATGGCTTGGGCGAAATGGTTGTGCAGGGTGCTGTGAACCCAGATGAATTCTACCTATCGAAAAGACTGTTAGCCGATGGCAAGCCTTCGATTATTCGTCGTAACTTAGGTAGCAAGCATAAAAAAATGATTTATGGCGATGAAGGCAGCACCGCTAAGTCTGTCAAAACCGTTGACGTTGAAAAACAAGATCGTATGCAGTTCTCTTTGACCACCGAAGAGCTGACTGAACTTGCCAAACAAGCGATGACTATTGAAAAGCATTATGGTCAAGCAATGGATATCGAATGGGCAAAAGACGGTGATAGCGGTGAGATTTTCATCGTCCAAGCGCGTCCTGAGACCGTTAAGAGCCGTCAAGACAGCAATGTCATGGAACGCTACGTTATCAATACTACGGGTGCCAAAATATTGTGCGAAGGTCGCTCAATCGGTCAACGTATTGGCGCGGGTAAAGTACGCATCGTTAGTGACTTAAATGAGATGGACAAAGTACAAGAAGGCGATGTATTGGTATCTGACATGACGGATCCTGATTGGGAACCAGTTATGAAGCGTGCATCAGCTATCATCACTAACCGTGGTGGTCGTACGTGTCATGCTGCTATTATTGCGCGTGAACTTGGTGTACCGGCTATCGTTGGTTGTGGTAACGCCACTGAGTTATTAGTTGACGGTCAAGACGTGACGGTGTCTTGTGCCGAAGGTGATACTGGCTTTATCTATGAGACCCAAATTGATTTTGAGATTCAGACCAACTCTATTGAGTCTATGCCTGAGCTTGCCTTCAAAATCATGATGAACGTCGGTAACCCAGATCGTGCCTTCTCATTTACCCAAATGCCAAATGAAGGTATTGGTCTTGCCCGCCTAGAATTTATTATTAACCGTATGATCGGTGTGCATCCAAAAGCGCTACTCAACATGAACAGCTTACCACGTGAAGTGGCGCAAGCGATTACGGAGCGCATTGCAGG
>JBBSUA010000189.1:0-4571 GCA_038235315.1 Pseudomonadales bacterium
AAGTTTAGATAAGCTCCGTTTTAAGTCAAAATACGCACTTAACATAGAGGGTCATCGCATAAACTATTAACATAATTATTAATCTTATATTTGCGTGCGATACGATGATTACCATCCTCAAGATATTCGATCTCCCAGTTTTGAGGCAGATTGACCAGCGTTTGGCGAGCGGTTGCGACATCCAATATCTCATCGTTGACCTCAATTATAATTTTGGTCATGGCATCGTTATAGGTAGGGAAGGGTAAATCGTCTGCGCTAGGATCTCTATTAAAGAGCACAACACTTGGGTTAATACAGGGTGCAATCAACAATGATCTTAGTCCATACTTATGGGCGAAGTGGTTGGCAAACCAGCCGCCAAGCGAGTGTCCTGCTAGAACTACTTGCGGATACTCGCACATTTTTTTCTGAATTAAGTCATCATAAATCTTAAGCGCTGCGTCAAATCCTTTACGGTAATTGACTGTTTGGCAGTACTTTGGCGCGTATTCCATACAAGTAAATTTATTGGTCTCACAACTGGAGTCAAGACCATGAAAAAATAATAGTAGGGTCTCGTTATTCTTAATGGATGGCATCATATTTTTATTCTTATAAGTTGAGTGCAAAATTAAAACGACTTATGCAACGGTTTAATGAGAATGACCCGTATGACCACCGTTATCGCTGCTTGGACGCTCTGCTATATTACACACTAAGGCATCACTGTGCCCTTGAGTTTGTGGGTGCGACATACTTTCTACTTGAATGGTCGCATGATTAATGCCTAGCTCTTGTAAGCGTTGTTCAAGCTCAGATATCAATAAACTTGACTCATGAATACTCATTTCACCATCGACCACCACATGACACGATAGTGCATTTAAGCCACTCGTAATGCTCCAGACATGAAGATCATGGATTTTTTTTACTTGAATGTGCTCAACCAAACGCTCCTCGACCATGTCTAAAGAAATACCTTTCGGTGTCCCTTCCATTAAGATATGCACGGAGTCACGTACTACGCGATAGCCACTGAACAATATCAATATCGCAACGATGACTGAAGCGGCTGCATCTGCCCATACCCAACCAAAACCCATCATCAATAAGGCTGCGATGATAGCGGCTACTGAACCCATCAAATCACTTAATACATGTAAATAGGCACTCTGCATGTTGAGATTAGCAGGTTTTTTTGCCTTAGATTCTTTATCATTTATTTCTTGAGGGTGGTTAGAGGCTGCCGTATCTTTACTAGCACCATGACCGTGTCCATCGTCTGCATTGCTACTACGATGCATCAACCACGCCACTAAGATATTGACCAGCATGCCAATAGTGGCAATGATGAGCATACCTTGAGTGGCAATGTCCGGAGGTGAGTTAAAGCGTTTGATGGCTTCATAAAAAATCATCAGCGCAATAACGACAAGCGTAATACCGTTGGCGCTTGCGACCAAAATCTCAAAGCGTTTATAACCAAAGGTCTTTTGACGAGTGGCTGCTTTTTCCCCTATTCTAAACGCCATTAATGTAGCGCCGAGTGCCACCGCATCACTGAGCATATGCCCTGCATCAGATAGCAATGCCAAGCTACCAGTCAACCAGCCACCTATCGCTTCGATGAACATATAGCCAGTAATGATAAGAAAGCTAATGAGCAAAGTGCGCTGATAGCCTTTAGTATTTGACGCAGCGACAGAATTGGCAACGGTATTTTCTAGTTCTAATGCATGATCATGACCTTCATGATCGTCATGATGATCATGGCTATCGTCATTAATATTGTTTGGACTCATTACAACCCTCAACTTTACAGATATTCAAATTAAATAGATGATTTATGGTAGAAAATTTAACACATTCAATGATTGTAAGCTGTAACGAGGAAGTAAAGAGAATTAAGAGACGCTAAGAGAACAGCGTACTATTGATGCTGTAAAGCTATCTTGGGCTAAGACTATCTTGCGATAAAACTACCAACCGACAGGATCAATATCTAAAGTCAGCTTCAGGTATTTAGCGCTAGGCATAGCAAGCACTGGCTGCCACCATTGGTTCAAGACGTGATGTAATTGATTGCGCTCTTTCGCTAATAGCAGTAGTTGCGAATGATAACGGCTGTTCTTTTTACTCATGGGCGCATCAATAGGGCCAAGAATCGCTAACCCATGCCCAGTTGGCAAATCACTGATGGCATCTTTGAGCGCTTGAGTCGTAGCCGCTAACGTCTTGCCTTCACAGCGAATCAAGGCAGCGTGGCTAAAGGGAGGCAGCCCCATCAGTTTGCGCTCTTGTAGTAGCTGGCGTGCAAAGGATAAATAGCCGTCTTTGACCAGCTTCAATAACAGCTCATTTTCTGGTTGCAAAGTTTGAATCAATACTCGTCCCGCTTTATCACCGCGTCCCGCTCGTCCAGCGACTTGAATCATCAGTTGGGCAGTATGTTCAGGTGAACGAAAGTCTGCGGAAAAAAAGCCTCGGTCAGCATTTGGCAAGCAAACCAGTGTCACATTAGGGAAGTGATGACCTTTAGCGACCATTTGCGTACCCACTAAAATGGCAGGTTTTCCTTGATTGATACGCTCATAGATTTTCTCCCAGCTGTCTTTACGGCGTGTAGTATCACGGTCAATCTGAATAATAGGGTATAGCTCTTTGCTAGTTTGTGGGTTAGAGAAGATAGCATGTAGGTTTTCGCTGAGTCTGGTAGTGCCCATGCCGCGAGCATCTAAATTTTGGCTGGCGCAATCAGGGCAAGCAGTAGGAATGTACGCTTGCCAATCACAATGATGACATTTTAGATAGTTATTAGCATAAGCGCTGTTTTGTGATGCATTACTATAATGCACAGTCAAATGCGCGTCACAGCGTGGGCAGTCTGCCTGCCACCCGCAAGCTTCACAAAGTAGGACGGGTGCATAGCCACGACGATTCAAAAATACTAATACTTGATCGCCTGCCTCTAAAGTTTGCTTGATTGCGCCAATTAATGCATCAGTTAGACCCGTGTCATAACGAGCACCATCATCTTGGGCTTGTTGATGAGTGCTTTGTAATCGTGCGTCAATCAGCTGCATAGAAGCCAGTTTGGCGTTACCAGGACGGGTAAGTAGATTGCATTCAATAAGCTTGCCATCATCAACGAGTTTTAGATGTTCAAGGCTAGGCGTCGCCGTACCTAATACAACAGGAATGCTATATTGAAAGCCGCGATATAAAGCGACATCAGCGGCATGATAACGCAAAGTATCTTGTTGCTTGTAAGAGCCATCATGAGCTTCATCGACTACTATCAGCCCCAAATTAGCGAAAGGATAAAGTACAGCTGAGCGTGTACCGATGATGATTTGTGCGTGCCCCGTCCGGCAATCTTGCCAGCCTTGCATACGATAGGTGTTACTCATGCCTGAATGCAATAATACAATCTGTGCTGCAAAGCGACTGGCAAAACGGGCGCGCGTTTGCGGGGTGAGTCCAATCTCTGGCACAAGGATTAGTACTTGTTTGCCTGCCTCTAAGACCGCTTGCATCGTTTGCAAATAAACTTCGGTCTTTCCGCTACCCGTAATACCATTGAGTAAAAATCCACTGTACTTATTAGCCTGATGCGCCTTGACAATAGCGTCAACGGCTTGCTGTTGTTCTGTATTCAAATCCAGTGGCATTTTGGCTAAGCTAACAGGTTTTGGAGTAGACTTTGTTTCGATATAATGCTCAATTAACCCTTTATCTTCTAAGGTCTTTAAAAAAGGACGTTGCATGCCCTCCAATAGCAACACCTCTTCGCTAGCACCGCGCTCACCATGGAGCTTGAGCATATCAAACTGCTGTTTTTGTTTTTTTGCATTAGCACGGAAATCATCATTATTGATATTGGGCAGAATTCGCCAATGGGTAATAAGCAAATCTAGCGGCTTACCTTGGCGCACTAAGCTTGGCAGCATAACTGATAATACATCTCCCAATGGATAATGATAATAACGGGCCAGCCAGTAGGCTAAAGCGAGCATTTGCTTATCTAAGATGGGTTCATCGTCTAAACAACGTGTGATAGGTTTTAACTTATTACTAGGCACGCTGCTATCACTCTGAGCGATATGAGCAATCACGATACCAATTAAAGTTTGACGACCAAAAGAGACTTCTACACGGCTGCCAATGTCAGGACAAGTATGAGCTTGCAAAACGCTGGTGTCTGCTGGCACGCTATAGTCAAATACCCGATAAAGAGGAACAGGTAGAGCAACTTGTACCAACATAAAGAGCACCCGCAGCCTAAAGTTATATCAAACCCCAAAAATACGATTAGCGGTGTCAAACTCGTTTAGCCTACAATGCGTAGTACTTGCACTCGTTTTCGGCGCTACTCTAGTTTTTGTGAATGGTATTAAAATAATAATGAATAAAATTTGCTTAAGACGATTAAGCCCAAATAATTGTTCTTAGCGAACCATTTGGGCTTAATATATTTTACTGATGCTTGTTAAATAATTTTTGTAAATCATAAGTGCCAGTTTGCATTATTCAATAAACATAATCGATTCAATCTCAACCACGCCACCTTTAGGCAGTGCCGCAACTTG
>JBBSUA010000190.1:0-4557 GCA_038235315.1 Pseudomonadales bacterium
GACATACTGCATCTCATTCTCCCAACCATCTGTTGGATAGCCCCCTTTAATATAACCCCCATCAGGATAATTCTTGGCATCGGCAGGCGGCGTAGTCAATGCTTCTAATCCTTGTGCCGTTGTCGGGTAGCGCGAATTGTCCACCTTGTACATATCTAGCGCATTGGATACAGTCGCTAATGCCGTCTCAGTAGTTTTAACCCGTGCTTTGTCGCTTTGTCCGACCACTTTCGGTACCACCAACCCTGCAAGGATTGCCAAGATAACAATGACTACCATAATCTCAATCAAGGTAAATCCGGATTGGCTACGTTGTAAAGGCGCTCTCATCGGTGCACGGGTAGTATTTGAATACGGCTGAGTATCTTTTATAAGGTACGGCTTTGAGTCATTCGCTTGAGTTTGATCCATCATAATCATCGCTTTTACCGTCGTTAACTATAGAAGTTGAAATGATTATCACTATAGACGATGACTTTAGATTTATCTACCACTGCGCTTATATTTTATTATTGATATGAATAAGAATAGATAGTTTTAGTGGCATCAGTGGCGTCAATAAACTCAAGTGACTTACTCTCAAGGGACTTACTATAGTCCAACCCTCTATTCGGATACAGAAAAAACGCGACTCAGTCAATAATCTACAACAGTAAGTAAAGCTTAAGAAACTTTGGTAAGGGTTAAGTTAGATTATTATAAAAAGAGATAGTAGAAAAAGACAAGCATTTCGAAAGAAGCAGGTAGTCAGTAAACTAACCTGCCAAATCGTTCATGTTGACGATAGGGAGCATGACTGCCATCACAATAACCATAACCACGACGCCCATTAGCACTAACATTAATGGTTCTAGCAGCGATAATAAAGTACTGATGAAATTAGTGGCTTCGGCTTCTTGCATATTGGCGGCTCGGCTAAGCATATTTTCAAGCTCACCTGAGTTTTCACCACTTTTGATCATTTGTACCATCATCGGTGGAAAGTAACTCGATTTTTCTAGTTGGCTAGAAAGACTTGCGCCTTCGGTCACTCTATCAGCCGCAGTGATAATATTGCGTTGGATATGCAAGTTGGTCGTCACCGCAGCGCCAATGTGGAGCGCTTCAATCAGTGGTACACCAGAGCGTACTAGTATCGCAAGAGTACTAGCAAAACGCGCCGCATTAAGACCTTTGGATAAGCGTGCCAGTATTGGTAATTTTAATACAATACTATCCAGTGTTAACTTGCCCGCCTGCGTCTGAGCAAAACGATAGAACAAAAATGCGGCGCTTGCCAACACTAGCAGCATGAGCCACCACCAGTGCGTGATTATATTGGATAACGACAGTACGATTTGGGTGATGAGTGGTAGTGCTTGATCGGACTGCTCGAACACCTTAACAATCTTCGGTACCACAAAACTCATCAAACCCATGATGACGCTTATGGCCATGACCATGAGTACTATCGGATAGACCATGGCACCTTGTATTTTTTTCTGTAGCGCAAAGCGGTTTTCGGTGTAATCTGCCAATTGGTTAAGTATTAAATCTAGATGACCTGATTTTTCGCCAGCCGCAATGGTAGCAATATATAAGGGTGGAAAGCTCGCCGCTTGTTGCAGCGCACGTGCCAAACTCAGACCCTCTAAAACATGAGAGCGCACCGCAAGCATCAAGGATTTTATATGGGTTTTTGGAGATTGTTTGGCGACAGCAGCGAGGGTTTCCTCAAGCGGAATACCAGCTGCGAGCAACACTGACAGTTGGCGAGTGAGTAATGCTAACTCATAAGCAGAGGGTTTTTTATAGCGACTTTTATGGCGACTTTGTCTATCATTGACCGCGCTGACTTCTACGGGCGTCCATTGTTTGTCACGCAGCTGCTGCCTTACTTGTCGTGCAGAGTCGCCTTCTAGTAGCCCTTTTTGGACACTGCCCTGTTCATTAAGCGCTTTGTAGTGATAAGCAGGCATATCAGCGAATATCCTAAGACAAACAATAAAAATGGAAGTAAACGCTAAGCAATAGACCTATAGCGGTTACGTCAAAAAAGTGGGGTAGAGTCATTACTCTCAGGCATCAACCCTTGTAATAATAATACGTCTAGATGCTGTTGTTGCAGTTTTTTGTCAAAATCATTGACCTCGGCAATCAGCATTTTTTCGATACGCTTATCACTCGCGTAGACACTGAGTCGTGCGCAAACAACAGCAAGCTGGTAGATACGTTTTTTGCAGTAGCCATCTAGACTCTGTAGCAACCGCACCATATAGGGTGTCTCTAAACTCGCATAGTCGTAATTTTCAACGACCTGCTCGCCCAACGCTGTGACACCATAATTAATAGATAAATGGGCACAAAAATAACAGCTGAATAAATAACCAACCACATGGCCAATATAATATCCGCGATCATAGGTAAAGCTACTAACTCCAAAATGTCCGAGCACATAACTATTAAGGCTGGCTTGATCCTGTACTGGTTTGGGGTGTTTAAGCTTACCAACCGTAGGTAGACGCAGTGGATTATGCCCATCTTGAACGGTAAGCTGCCAGCCTGCGGGCTGCTGAGCGGGCATATGGCGCACAATATCAGCAATAATATCATCGACCACATGCAATTGCTGCCACAGGCGACCCAAAGTATCTGTATCCATCAGCCCACGTTTATCAAGCTGCTGCGCCAGCATATAATGCTGATACTCTACAAATTGAGTTTTTAGAGTTTGAACCAGATAAGTCGGGCGCGTGTTCGTCGATGCTAGATATAATAAACGTGTGCGTTGATATTGGGCGCGATAAAGTGCTAAGCGCTGTTCAGCAATACTGGTTTCAGTTGAGTCAGTAGCTTGTTTGCTCTCAGCTGTCTCTTCGGTAGAATGCGTCGTAAAAAGCGCGAGTAGCTGGGCTTTGTCCAATTCTGGCATTGCAGATAGAGGCATTGCAGCTAGAGGCTCTGCTTGCTGACTATCACTTTTTTTGCTAACGCTATTTTTACTATTGTCATTTGCAGTAGTATTTTGCATACGTTGCTCAGAGATTGGTTGTGTCATAACATACCATTACCAACAAAAATAACGGTCGCCTTAGTTGTGTGTCTAGACAACTCATTGCCGTATAGTACCTGAACGCAGATAAGTTGTCAGCTGTAGGACTGTTTATATTGTCTAATGAAAAACTAAAAAATCATAAAAAAATAGCGTTAAGAGTGTTCTTAACGCTATTTTAATCATTAATGTCGCTATAATTTTGCTAAGCAGTACTATAAATAACTCAAGCAACGAGCTTTTTTTGATATTGCTGACGATAGGCTTTTGGCGACATACCATAAACACGTTTAAATGCTTGGCTAAAGGTTGAGTCTGAGGCGTAGCCTACTAATTCGCTAATACGACTAATACTATTTTGCTGCAAGCGTAAATAACGTGCGGCCAGACGCAGGCGGTAGTCGATCAGATAAGTCAGTGGCGGCATACCAACCACATCCTTAAAACGCTGCGCAAAACTTGAACGTGACATACCGGCAATCTCAGCCAACTTATGAATGGTCCAGTTTTGGTTCGGAGCATCGTGCATCACTAATAGTGCCTTTGCTAAATAAGGGTCTTTTATTGCCTTCAGCCAACTGTCTGTCGCTTCAGGCAAGCTTTCGATATAGCTACGCAAGCATTCAATCATCGTAATACTTGCCCAATGATTAATCATAGCCGTCTTGCCCATACGCTCATGCGCGGACTCCAACGTCAACAGCTTAATGCCAACATCTAGTACCTCAAATCGGCTTTCCGGCTGATCTTCGTGTTCAGGTAATATTGACGGTAGTACTGATAGCAATGGTCTAATCATCTCTTTGTCATATCGACATTCAATCAATATCAAACAAGAGTTAGATGTGGTGGCATCACCGCTATAGTGATCATCTCTAAGCTCAACAGTACGTGCCTCACAGCCCAACAGTGTACTATCGAGCGGCTTGGCATCATCACCGTGATGATCTAATGCATAACAAACATGTTGATAAGCATTGGGAATCATAATCATATCGCCAGTATAAGCTTTGCGTGAATGATCGCCCACATTGATACAAAAGCTACCAGACATGACTAAGTAAAACAATATCGTGTCTTTACGAGTAATCGAATACGACCAATTGCCTGAGCCTTGCAAACTGTAATATTTCGTTTCAGATAAATGCACGTTTTCTAATAGCATGCTAAGCGCGTCCATTAGTTTCTTCCACAACAACTCATGGCTAATTGGTCAATCCTTGCTCATGTTATCTTAATTCTGCTTAACTAAATAATTTATTTGAATAGTAAAAAATACGTGATAAATATTTCATAAATACTTAACAAATATATCATATTCACAGTAGTCATGATAAATAGCGAATAACTAAGTATTGAATAACAAAAGAATCAAGCAGAAAAAAATGAGGATATAGCGAGTAGAGTAAACACAGACACAAAAAAATTCCCTATAAGGCAGTAAGTATATAACTAAAGCAAGTAATACAGAATAATATTTGGTGCGACTCATGTGACTCGAACCCACGACACCCGATTTCACAACC
>JBBSUA010000191.1:0-4554 GCA_038235315.1 Pseudomonadales bacterium
AGGTATTAGATTGTGACATGGAATTCCTTATGGGGGATTGGGCAGGCTTAGCTTCTTAAAAGCATGATTTTGACGTACGAAGATGTCAAACGGATTGAATAAACCATCTGTTTTATTAGTGAGCAGTTATTTGAACCCTATTTATACAGTAGGATGTCGGTTTGCGCAAATTAAAGACGATAAAAAAAGCGGTTTAACCTAAGTTAAACCGCTCCGATCTATAGTTCAAACATTTAAGCTGGAGTTGCCTTATTCAACCAGCCAAAACGATAGGCTACCCAAGCCGTAGCAGCACTAACTGAACCTGTTAAGATGCCGCCCCATGCAAAATCAACCAAGGCAGTATCGAGGGTAAAGCCTTTGTATAACGCCAAATTAGTAAAATCATAAGTACCATATGCCATCAACCCGATCAATCCTCCTAATAAGAAAATATGACCAATAGAAGCCTGCGCTTTTATCTGCGGATATAGAATAATCATACATAACGCTAAAATGTAGAACATATAGAACACAGCAGCAGCCATCATATTAGGTTCATCCGCTAAAAGATGACCTATACGCTCTTCGTAAAATAGCCCTTTCATTGTCGACAGCCAGACGAAGTCAACGCCTAAAAACATAGCAACGGCAACGAGATAAACAAACATATAGCCCATAACAATATCCTTTTATGATGATTCCTAAATGCCTACCATCTAGATTGATTCCAATATAACGAATAACAGGATGTTAACTTTGACAATCGTTGTGGCTTTGGGTGGCTTAATTGTAAAGCGCTCGTGTTGTAACCCTTAACGAGCTTAAGTAAACGCAGCAGTGCTAGTAAGACGCTCTAACATTACTAATATTATCGACCCAGTCACTAGCTTATTTGCTTGTCTTTTACATCAGATGCTGGTAAATCAGAAAAATGTAGCGTATCAATATTATCCGGTTTTACGGCTGTCACTTGCACAACACCAATAGTACGTTCTAAAAATCCACCTTCACAGTAGCAGAAGTAAAACTCCCACAAGCGAATGAACGCCTCGTCATAACCGAGTGCCTTAATTTCTTTTCGTTGTGACATAAAAGCTGATCGCCAATCACGCAAAGTGTAAGCATAATCAAAACCATAGTCATGCAACTGCTTGATGACCATATCGGTCTGTTCAGTAAACTGCGTATTCAGCTCTTGATTGGATAATAAAAAACCACCAGGGAAAATATGCGTCTGAATAAAATCTACAGACTTGACATAGTCTGAGTAATTTTGATCATTGAAAGTAATGGCTTGTAGTACCATTAGTCCTGTGGGCTTGAGTAAATCATTGCACTTAGCAAAAAAGACAGGCAAATACTCATGACCAACCGCTTCTATCATCTCTATACTGACTAATTTGTCATAGTGCCCAGTTAGCTCGCGGTAATCTTGCTTGAGCAACGTAATCTTATCGCTCAGTCCTGCAGCCTCAACGCGTCGGCGCGCCTCTTGATACTGGGCATCTGATATGGTCGTCGTCGTCACATGGCAACCATAATGACTGGCAGCGTAAATTGCAAAACCACCCCAACCTGTCCCGATTTCAACCACATGGTCATCAGCTGTCAGTTGCAAGCGTTGACAAATAAGCGCAAGTTTGTGCTGCTGCGCATCTGCTAATGTCGTATCAGACGTCATATATACCGCTGACGAGTACATCATCGTATCGTCTAAAAAGCGCTCATACATGGCATTACCTAAGTCGTAATGCGCCAAGATATTGGACTTGGCACCTGTTTGATCATTGCTTCGCAGCTGATGCTTAGCCTTCTCAAAGGTTTTGCTGATACCGGCAAAGCGATTCTCTAATTTATTAAGCACGGCTACATTGCGCGCAGCCAGTCTAATTAATCCGGTTAGATCACGAGTATCCCATTCACCATTAATGTAGCTGTCTGCCAAAGCGATAGAGCCGCCAAATAATAACTGACGATAGACGCTACTGTCGTGAATTCTCAAGGTCACATCTAATGAATGCCGACCTACTGCTGAGCTGCTGAGCTGTTTTGCAGGATTTGATGAGGAGTTATCGGCAGTTTTGCCAAAAACTTGAGTCTTTGGCGCTTGCTCATCAAAATCTTCAATCAGGGTCAAACTACCGAATTGAATATACTGTAGCGCGTGAAATATAGCCTTTCTTGCCAAATAGTTCACACTGTTATTGACAGGTTGTAGCACTGCGCTATCGTTAACCGTTTGGCTCAAGCGTGCAGTAATTTTTCCTAATGTTGACGTTGGTGTGCGATCGGTCGGTCGTACTGGCATCGTGCTGGTATCCTTTTGTATAGGCGAGATATTCGTTTGCTTTTCGCTACTTTGTGGCTTACTTTCACTTTGTCCGCTGTCAGCAAGCTTTTCGTCATAATTGATATAGGGGACTTTTTTGATGGCATAAAGCTTAAAGGCATGATAATAAATACGTGTCAAAGAACTGATATTCATCAACGGATTTTGTTTTAAGCTTTTTTGGACACTCTCAGCAGTCATCGTTTCGCCAGTCATCTTAATACCCGTACGCAAAACTTCACCACGCACATCACTAACATTAATGGCAATACGGACGTCAAGAGTATTTGGTGCTACAGATTCAGTGTTATTAATAGACTGCGACTTTACGCTCACCTGCCAGCAATATTGCTGATCAATCGGATTAAAGGGTGAGACATGAAAATTTTTGTCATGACAAAATTCAGTATCCGTACCTGTCAATAACAACCCGTAATAATGGCGTTTGTTCCATGGCGTATTAGAGACTTCTGCCAATAAATGACTGGGCGTCTGCTCACTATCAAAACCTAAATAAAAATTTACTGGACTAAAATAGACGCCAACATTGCGGCAAACTACCATTCCTACCATATCGCCTGTGGGTGCAGTACCAGTGTGTGTCATAAAAGCATGGCGCAAACGCTGCTCAAGTGCTTGTTCAGGAGTAAGACTGTCTTCATTTGAGCCAATCAAGTAGTCATCTGCACAGAATTGCTGCAACGCTTTGTGCTTTGCCGAAAATAATGGTGAATCTAATACATGTTTTCGCTTACTAGCTGATGCCGTACTTACCTCAGGTAACGCCTGCCCTGCTGCCAAGGCGCTGATATTCACACCCCAATAACGGTACGGATAAGTAAATTTATGCACGCTTGGCAATAGTCGGCTGTGCCACGTTGTTCCATGAAACAGCTGATGAGCAAGCGTCGGTATTGATTGAGGCTGAGCTTGCGGCTGTGACGAATGAGTAGTAATGGACATAGACCTCTCTTTTATAACAACATTATTTAGCAGTGCGACGACCAAATAAACCGCGTTTTTTCTTAGGGTGCTTTTGCTTATCACTCATATCACAATCACTACGTTGTAGTGTAGCGACATAATCAACCAGCTCTTGATTGGTACTAGCCGTAATCACATGACGTTTTTTAAGTGTACGCGCATTTTTATCCGCTTTTATTGGCATATCTTGATAGCGAAATGGCGTATGGGCACTTTCAGCATCAGGTAAATGACTTAAATCAACCTCATCTTTGATATCAATATCGCTACCTAATGCCTGACAAACACGTAATCCACTTCTGACGCCATCTTCATGAAAGCCACTAAACCAGTAAGCGCCACAAAAATGTGTATGTAACCCAGTGCCAGAGATGCTTGACCACTGCGTTTGCGCCTCTATCATCTCATTATTATAAACCGGATGACTGTAATCAATACGTTTGATGACCTGCGCCTCATCAAGATTTTTATTGAGCGTTGCCGGATTAAGCGTGACCAGATAGTTATGCTGCTTGGTTAAGCGTTGCAATATATTCATATGATAAGTAAGGACAGGTTTTATTGATGCCGTTTCAAGATTATCTTTATCACTTGAGCTGCTTTCAATAAGATAGTTCCAACTTGCCCATGCCAGTGGTTTTTTGGGCAATACACTGGTATCGGTATGCAGCACGGCTGTGTTTTTGGTGAAGTGGAAATGACGAAGCACTTCTGTCTCGTCAGTAGTGGCATCTTGCAGTAGCTTTAATGCGGTATCCGCATGGCAAGCAAAAACCACGTCATCAAATATTAAGTGCTGCGCTTCGCTGTGAAGCTCAGCATTATTATCTATTTGCTCACGGCTAACAGCAGCGCCAACGACAATACTTACCTTACCATCATGGCGCGTGACAGACTGTACGGGCGTATTGACTCGCACTGTGCCACCCGCCTTAACAAAACGCGTAACCAATTTATTGACATACTGCTTTGAGCCCCCTCTAATCGTAAACCACTGCGGACGATTGACGACATCAAGCAGACCGTGATTATCAAAAAATTGCGCAAAAAATACCAATGGAAAATCTTGCACGTCGTCTAAACTGGTTGACCAAATAGCGGACACCATCGGCAATAGATAGTTATCTGTAAACAAAGCACCATAGCGTTTGCTAGCTAAATAACCTCCCAATGTCTGCTTGGTTAGCTCACTGACATTTTTACCTTGTGAACGAGCAGTATCAAAATCTACGCGCAGCTGCTTAATATGCTTATTAAAC
>JBBSUA010000192.1:0-4551 GCA_038235315.1 Pseudomonadales bacterium
CAGCGCTGATTGAGTACTAGCTCAACGACATAAGTATCATAATCGAGTAGATGCTCAAAGCTAATAGAGTTGCTTTCTACATCTGAATCATCAACGGTACTTTCTAAAAATGCTTGGCGTTTTTCATTATTAGTCAGTTGGGTCACTTCCCAATCTAGCAGCTCATAACTATGCTCAATAAGTCCTTCGCTAAACAAAAACCCAATGGCTAAGTACTCAAGCTGACTGGGACTGGCCATCAGCACCGCGTAATGAATGCCATTGATGACAATAGCAACCGCTGCCTCTACCGCCAAACTGGTCGATTGGTTGTCAATAGAGATAAACGTAGAATCTGTATCAATACCTTGACCTGATAAATACCTATGCTGCTGTGCCAAATGCTCACGTGCAAGTGGCGTTATCGGCGCAGCCATAGACGAAACTACCGATTCAGAATGACTCTCTGAATCGGTAGTTATATGTGGGTTGATATTTTGATTATTATTTCCAGCCATTATGACGGCTCACCCTATTACATTGTTGTCGTTACCATCATTTCAAACAGACTCATACTAAGCAGAAGCCGCCAAAACTTCCTCACTGATACGATCTAAAATAACCGTCGATGATTTATAGGCAGGTATGTGCGAATCTGGCGCATGAGTATCCAAATCAAATAAGTCATTACACTCAGGATAATAAGTAGCCACCGCATTAGCGGCGATATCCATCTCTGTCAGTACTAGAGGCCCAAGGGTTCGCATCTGTCCATGACTGTCCTGACGCGATACGTTGATTCTATCGCCCTTATTCCAGCCTAAACGCTTTATCTCATCAGGATGCATAAATAAAACATCGCGACGGTCGGTCTGACGGTAGCGATCTTGATAGCCAAAAATCATGGTATTGAATTGGTCATGGCTACGCACACTAGTTAATTGCCAAACCTGTTGTTTAGCAGCACTATTATTAGTACTGGCATTGGCATCCATATCGTCATCATCATATTCTATAGTCGCTTGCAGATCAGCATTGGCCTCTGCCATCTGCGCTGCAATGTAAGTAATCGGATATTGCGGTACTTCGAACTGAGCTTTGCCACTGTCGGTATTCCACTCCCGATGACGCGCGGGATGATACAAATGAAAACCACGCTCAGCTTCTCGTACACGCTTGTTGAAGTCCTCAAAGCCATCGATAGTCTCAGCAATATAATCACGAATAATATCGAAGTCCTCACTCATCGCTTGCCAAGGAATACTAGTATCGCCAAGCACATGCGTTGCCATATTGGCGATAATCTCTACTTCAGATTTTATGGTGCTACTTATCGGTTTGAGACTGCCCTGCGAGCGGGATACCTGACACATCGAGTCTTCTGTGGTCGCGAACTGCTCACCCTTATTAGTAACAATACTTTCGGTACGACTGATACAAGGTAAAATCAAATTATTAGTACCTGGATATAACATAGTGCCGTTGAGTTTTGTGCCAACAAAGACATTGAGTTTAGTCGTTATTAGCGCTTGTTGAATAGCGCTCATATCAGGGGCAGCTACCGCATAGTTACCACCCATACTCACAAAGGCTTTGACCTCACCGTCAATCAAAGCTTTGGCACCAGCAACCACATCATAGCCATCCTCTTGCGGCATTGGACGCTCAAAGACTTTCTCTAAGCTATCAAGTAAGCTTTGACTAGGACGCTCATGGACGCCCATCGTGCGGTCACCTTGAACGTTCGAGTGCCCACGTATTGGGGATGCACCTGCACCATCGATACCGATCATGCCCATAAGCAGCAGCAAATTAGTAATCATCGCTACATTGTCATCGCCTTGCACGTGTTGAGTAATGCCCATGCCCCAAGTACAAATCGTCTGCGAACTATCAGCAACTAAACGGGCAACATTGATAATATCTTCTTTGCTAATACCACAGCCGCGCTCGACATCGCTCCAAGACTGCTGGCGTAACCACTGATCTAACGCTTCAAACCCAACGGTGTGCTGATTAATAAAGTCAGTATTGATTTTATTATTTTTGGTTAGCCATTTCGCCATACCAGTCAATAATGCAGCATCGCCACCGATTTGAATTTGAATCACTTCATCGACGAGATCATCGCTTTGACCCATAGCCATGTGCGTCGGCTTTTGCGGATTTCTAAAGGCGCTTAGCCCTTGCTCACGCATAGGATTGATAGAGATTATGCGGCAGCCTTGCTTATGAGCATGAGCCAGCATCTCTAGCATACGTGGATGATTGGTCGCAGGATTCTGCCCAAACATCATAATCAATTTGGCTTGCTCGAAGTCTTCTAACTTAACCGTTGCTTTACCAACGCCCAATTGACGACCAAGCATCACTGATGTTGGCTCATGACACATATTAGAGCAGTCTGGGAGATTATTAGTGCCAAAGCAACGCACGAATAATTGATAAAGAAAAGCCGGCTCGTTAGTCACGCGCCCCGAAGTATAAAATAGCGCTTCATCAGGTGTATCAAGCGTTTTTAACTGCTCAGCAATAAGTGCGTAAGCATCTGTCCAAGTAATTGGCACATAACGATCTTGTGCCGCATCATAGCGCATCGGCTCGGATAAGCGACCGCTATGCTCAAGCTCATAACCGTTCCAGCCTTGCAACTCAGTCACGGTGTGGTTGGCGAAAAACTGAGCATCGGCCTTAGTAGACATGGTTTCACTAGCAAGTACTTTGATCCCAGTCTCGCAGACATCTAGAGTCTTATGCGACTTATGATCTGGCCAAGCACATCCTGGACAGTCAAACCCGCCATTAGGCTGATTACTACTAAACACACTCAAGCTACCACGGGTAAAAGCTTTATAATCCATAAGTTTGCGAGTAGAGGCAATCAACGCAGGCCAACCGGCAGCAGGATGCTTATAGATAGGAATTTTGCGCATGATAAACCTCATAGATGAATGGCTGTGAATTAATGGCGATAAATAATCATACAAAGGCGGTCAACAGATAGCCAGTGTAGATTTGCTAATATTGTTATTGTTTGTCCGGATAAATCTTTTAATAACCAATACTTCATTATGAACCAAGTACATAATCGCTATAATACGATAACTCTAGTCATGATTAAAAAGGCTTGAATGATCGGTCAGTCTTTTGTGAATGTAGAATTATTCGTGATACAACCAAATGATAAAATAATCAAAAACTGACAAACTAAAAATTGTCTAGCACTGCTTTTATCCATAAAAGGTAAAAGTAAAATCGTATAGCAACTTACTCTCTTATCTTTTGGAAGATACTTTATGCTTATTAATGCAGATTTTTCAAGTCATGCAGCGTTAGCGTCTGAGGACTACCAGTGGGTTAACTCACAGCAAAATGGTGTTGAGCGCGTCATGCTTGATCGCTTAGGTGCAGAAAAAGCCCACGCAACCAGCATTGTGCGTTACGCACCCGATTCTTACTTTCCGCATCATTTACATCCAGGCGGTGAGGAAATCTTGGTGTTATCTGGTACGTTTTCTGATGGCGATAACGACTATCCTGCAGGTTGGTATATACGCAACCCTCCCAAATCAGGTCATACGCCTCACAGTGTTGAAGGTGCCATTATCTTTGTTAAACTTTGGCAGATGTCAGTCGATGAAGTCAATCATGTGGCTATCGATACTCATGATAAAACAAACTGGCGGACACAAGAAAACCGTGAGGTTTGTCCTTTATTTTCAAACCATATCGAGCAGGTTAGCTTGCAGCGACTGACTGCAAATGAGCTATTATTCACGACAGAGGTAGCAGGAGGCGCAGAATTACTAGTGATAGAAGGCGAGCTAATAGATGCCGCACAAACCTATAAGCTTGGGGGTTGGATACGCTTGCCTGTAGGCTCGCTTACACCATTAAGTGCAGGCGCAAACGGCGCTACTGTTTATCTCAAAACAGGACACCTTGCTCAAAAAAGCGTCCTATCAGTCAATCAGGAACTATAAATATGCAAAGTATACCTGTGGCAATTGTTGGTGGTGGTTTGAGTGGTTTATATGCCGCGTTCTTGTTAGAACAAAAAGGTATCGATTATATCCTCTTAGAAGCTCGTGATACCTTGGGTGGTCGCATTGTCACTACAACGTCTAATAAGAATCAAGCTTCTGAACCGTTAACTGGTGACATCGAAGAATCAGAAAGAATAGACAGTTTCGATTTAGGACCGTCTTGGTTTTGGCCAGATTTTCAGCAGCAATTAGGAAACCTTATCAATGAGCTGCAACTAGAAAGTTTTGTACAGTTTGAAAAGGGAGACATGATGGTTGAGCGCGCACCTGACGAGCCAGCTTTTCGGGCGCAAGGATATAAAAGCTCATCACCCTCAATGCGCTTAAAGGGCGGGATGACAGCATTGGTTAATGCCCTATATAGTCGCTTAGATAAAAATCGTATTGTAACGGGACAAATAGTACGTCAGCTACATAAAACGAATGAGCATATTGAGCTGCATTGTGCGGATGTGACAGGGCAAACGACCACTCGCTATGCCCAACATGTGCTGCTTGCGCTACCACCGCGTTTGGCAGAAGACAG
>JBBSUA010000193.1:0-4540 GCA_038235315.1 Pseudomonadales bacterium
AAGTGCAGATATCCAAGGGTCACTATGCAACTCTGCAGCGATAGTTAATTTCCCTAACCATTATTATGACTGGGTGCGTCCAGGCATCATGCTATATGGTAGCTCACCTGTTAATGATCACTCTGCTGATGAGTTAAACCTGCGACCCACCATGGAGTTTAGCGCTCAAATCATGGCATTACAGACAGTCAAGGCAGGAGATGCCATTGGCTATGGCAGTCGCTGGATCGCTAAGCAAGATACTCGAACAGCGCTGGTGAGCATCGGCTATGGCGATGGCTATCCCCGCGTAGTAAATGACAATGCCTATGTCTGCGTGATTGATGCTAAGACTAAGCAAAGCTATCCCTGTGCCGTTCGCGGTAGAGTGGCTATGGACATGATCGTGATTGACTTGAGCGCTGCGCCTACAAATATTGCCATTGATAGCAAAGTAATACTTTGGGGTGAAATGCCACACGTCGATGAGGTGGCGGCTCATGCTGGCACAATTGGCTACGAGCTGCTATGCCGACTGAGCCTGCGTCCAGTCCGTACTCAAGTCGCCTTATAACGCTTAAATATTATGGCAAAATTGAGCGTTTACATTAAAAGTAATTACGCTATACTAAATGCTTGTTGTCAGTATGGAATGGCTATATACCTGCCATCACTGACAGCTAATAACGTAACGTTTTTCATTGACCCGTGTTTGATTGATCCGTGATCAATTGCTAGGATTGCTATGAGTTTGCGCCATTTTTTGACCTTATCTGATTTAACCAAACAAGAACTAGAAGCACTGATCAAACGCGCCAGCGAATTGCGTAAGATGCAGCATGCCGGTGAGATTTATCAGCCTTTTGTAGGGCGTACATTGGGTATGATTTTTGAAAAATCATCAACCCGTACACGCATCTCGTTCGAGACGGGTATGGGTCAATTCGGTGGTAATGCCATATTTTTATCGCCTAATGATACCCAGCTAGGACGTGGTGAGCCGCTCGAGGATTCAGCGCGAGTGATATCTAGCATGGTCGATATCATTATGATTCGCACTTTTGGGCACGAAAAAGTAGAGACTTTTGCAAAATACTCAAGTGTCCCTATTATCAACGCGCTTACCGATGAGTTTCATCCTTGTCAGTTGTTAGCGGATATGCAAACCTATTATGAGCATCGCGGTAGTATCGAAAACAAGATTGTCACGTGGGTCGGTGATGGCAACAATATGTGCTCCTCGTTCATGCAGGCGGCGCACCAATTCGGTTTTGAGCTGCGCGTAGCTGCTCCTTATGGTTTTGAGCCAGATCCTGTGCTTATGAAGCGCTTTTCGCATTGCGTCAGCTTGGTAGAAAACGTCCAAGACGCTGCAAAAGACTCTAACCTCATCGTTACCGATGTTTGGGCAAGTATGGGTCAAGAGTCCGAACAAAATACCCGCGCCCGTCGTTTTGCCCCTTATCAAGTCACCCCGTCATTATTAGACAAAGCCGATCCAGAAGTGGTGTTTATGCATTGCTTGCCTGCGCATCGTGGGGAGGAAATCTCGCACGACATGCTCGATGATCCACGCTCAGTGGTGTGGGATGAGGCCGAAAATCGCCTGCATGCGCAAAAGGCGCTTATGGAATTTTTACTCAAAGATAAGATTAAATTATAGACCTAACGTTTATTTGATAACTTATGCTATCAATGCGAGGCATAAAAAAGACATGAAAAAGGCAGATTATCAACATAATCTGCCTTTTTCTTATTTTGACGTTTTAGCATTTTAAAATAAAAAATTAACGCATCAAAGTTTCAACTCCAGCACTACTGGCTTTAAGCACAATATCTGCCTGATTAGCGGCAAATATACCGTTACACACTACCCCAACGATATTATTTAGTTGCTGCTCAAGCGCTAATGGATCACTAACGTCTAAGTCATAAGTATCTAAAATAACATTACCATAATCGGTGACAAAGTCCTCACGATAGACGGGTTCGCCACCCAATTGCACTAATTGGCGTGCCACATATGAGCGTGCTTGCGGTAGCACTTCAATAGGTACTGGGAACTCACGTCCTAATATCTCAACTGTTTTACTCTCATCGACCATACAGATAAACTTGTTAGACACTGCTGCTACTATCTTTTCACGAGTCAACGCTCCGCCGCCACCTTTAATCAGCTGCAAATTCGCATTAACCTCATCGGCACCGTCAATATAAACATCTAATGTCCCTACAAAGTTTAGATCAACCACTTCTATACCCAACGCACGCAGCCTATCTTCAGTCACTTGTGAGCTGGCAACTGCCCCTGCTAACTTGAACTTAGGCAATAAATCAATCAGACAGTTAACCGTACTGCCTGTGCCTACCCCTAATATCATATCGTCTTCGATGTACTGTAGGGCGGCTTGGGCAGCGGCTTGCTTCTGTGCGTGCTGATCACTCATGATAAGTCCTTGGCAAGATAGAATTGATTAAGCAAAAAATGAAATCGCGCTTATTATAAACGATGGCTAGCATTGATGTCAGTCTGATACTGATTTAGTTAAAATGATTTTCACTGATATTTCATTGGTAAATATTAATTAAAAAAATAGCTTAAATAGGTAAACGTGATTGATCTATGAGACAGATAGAGATCAAAGCAAGTTTTATTGAATCTGAATTGTATTTAGGATCGATAAAAAGCTATTCTATAAAAGTAGAACAAATTTGAGTAATTTTAGGAATTGGACTCGCAAAAAGGATAAGCAATGAACGGACTATTTGTATGGGATGCTAGTTTAGGTATACCCGAAACTAGTGAAGAGCGGTTTTTTATAAGAGAAAACTTATCTAATCATGATACTAGCACCAGCAACTATCAAACCTTTGTGGCAGCCGTAAAGACATTTGAGAGTGAAGCCGAGCAGCATTACCCTGATATGGACTATCAAGGCTTTTATACTGCTAAAAATGGTATCGTCTTTGAACCTTTACCAGAAGAGATATTACATGCCTTTAGCAGCTTGATCTATGAGACTGCTATACACAATGGATTATGCGTTTATGATTCGCTTAGTGACTCTCTCTATACCCTAGAGACTGCTGATAGACACTATCCTAAGGGCAATGCAAAAAAGATATGGCAAGAACAGCTGGATGAAAAAGCGATGCGACTTCAGCAGCTAGAGAATGAAGAATATATCCTGCCTAAAAACTCTCGAGAAGCTGATAAGCTCACCAATAAATTAGTCAGAGAACGATTAAAGCAAGAAGGCATTAAGAATGTTAAAAGAAGCTCTGGTGGTCATAACTATACGTCAGACTTTGGCGACATACAGCTTAAATTTTATATTAATGTATCCGCTCGTAGCAATTCTTTAGGGGCTAACGTTAAAGTGTATTTAAACATAGAAGACTATTTAAAAGAAAATAAGGATATAAATTTATATTTATCTAGTATCGACTATTTAGATGCCTATGCAATCTCTGACGACGATATTTATGACTATGAGTATATGGTTCCAGTATATGGAAAAGAGGGAAACAGTTATCATCCTGAGCTGCTGAATCAAGAGATTAATCGAGCGATTGACCTGTTTATTGATACTTACAAAAGCTGTCAAAGCTTAGAGGGACTATACCAGTTCTATACAAATGACAATAATGATCCAAGACTTCAATCTCGATTCATTGATAGTAGAGTATATAAACCTACTAGAAAAATGTATCTGATACTACTGGCTAAACTTACTCAGCAAACCAACTATGAGGTTGTGAAGCAACAACTTTTAAAAGAAGGTATTGAGCAAGATACTCAAGATTTGATTATGAGAAGAGAACGTCATGAAGACAAAGAAAAATATCGTCGTCAAATATGTGAGAAGTCAGATATAATTTATGTAGAAGATCCGTTCCGAGGGTATACTGGTGATGATCCAGAAGCTTATTATAAAAAAGAATACCTAGAGTATATCGCAAAGGTAGACGCGCTAGATGTCGATGATATACTCAGTATGGATTTGCCAAAAGGCTTGAGGATATGACGCTAGGACAACTATGGTGCTCTACAACTCAAATTAAAAAGGGTAAAAAATGAGCTTTAACGGAATATTCGTATGGGATGCCAAGAATGGCTTGCCAACCAGCTATGATGACGCGCGTGATATGGAGCAGCGTGTATCACATCATGCGCCAAAAGAGTTAAATCCTGCTTTTATGGCACTAGCAAAAGCGGTAGAGCTTTTCATTAAAGAAGCTCAAGAATATTACGACGATGAGATGCTTAATATATATAGCAATATCGCTGAATCAATTTCGGACTTTAGCGATCCTGTACTCAGCTTCGATCATGCCCCCGAGGAGCTAGTGCAAGAGTTCTCAGGCATCATCGTAAAGGCTGCTCAAGACAATAATCTTGTAGTATTGCATCAAGAGATCGAGGTGGTGTTTTTACCAAGTGGTCGTGCGCTAACTGAGTTGAATACAGATATATGGGATGACTTCGCTGAAGTTGTCGCAACCAGTTGGTAAGAGAAGTTAAAAGAGCTTAATGAAGAGAATCAAAATCGAGAACAAC
>JBBSUA010000194.1:0-4522 GCA_038235315.1 Pseudomonadales bacterium
CATAAAAAAGTCACTAACCTCACCTTAAATGCATCAAACCTTTCTGTTTTTAATGTTTACTAGGGTAGGTCAGCGAAATTACTCCACTTAGCGATGGAATTTAAATGCAACATCTAGCCAGTAATAATGACAAAACGAATGGTATTCTTGTAAATGATAATTTCGCAAATGATAGTCTCGCAAATCGACTCAATCATGAGTGCTATTGCATTACTCTCGATCGCGAAGCACTCAATATAAGCCTCCAAGATCAATTGATGAAAACGGGAAATGAGCCAATAGCAGCAGAGCAACTTGATACTCTTTTTTCAACGACACCAATATTCGTGCCTAAGGCGGAGATAGAGACAATGGTGCGGGTTGTTGAGTCAATCGAATCGGCTGCTGAACTGCCCTTTTATCAACAGCAAGTACTATCGTGGGCACCAGAAGTTGCTGCTTTCAACCCCGGTCCAATAGGGGCTCTGATGGGCTACGACTTCCACTTGGGTAGCGACGGCCCTCAGCTCATTGAAGTCAATACCAATGCTGGCGGTGCATTTTTAAACGTCTTACTCGCGCGTGCACAAAAACGCTGTTGTAACCCTTCCGAGCAGAGCGCTGCAACCAGTCAGATGTTGGAGGGGTTTGAGACAGCTATATTTGATATGTTCAAACAAGAATGGCAGCGTCAATCCACTGTTGCTATGCCTAACCGAATAGCTATCATAGATAATGATCCTAAAAGCCAATTTATGTTTCTAGAGTTTCAGTTGGCCTGTCAGCTGCTCCAAGCTAAGGGTATTGATACTATAATACTAGATCCCTCTGAACTCGAATATGTCGATGGTGCGCTGACAGCCCATGGACAGAAAATCGATATGGTCTACAATCGATTGGTCGACTTCGCATTTGAGGAGCCTGACCATGCGCTGCTTAAGCGTGCCTATCTAGAAGGCGCTGTGGTTGTGACACCCAATCCTCATGTACATGCTATGTTGGCCAATAAGCACAACCTGACCTTACTATCCGATTCGCAGACATTGCGCGCTTGGGGACTGAATGAAGCTGCAGTGGGATATCTAGAAAATTCTGTACCAAAGACTCGTATGGTTGCAAGAGACGACGCAGCAGAGTTATGGCGTACTCGACGAGACCTGTTTTTTAAGCCAGTGGCTGGTTATGGAAGCAAAGGCGTCTATCGCGGCAGTAAGCTGACTCGACGTGTTTTTGAGAACATACTGGATGAGGATTATATTGCACAGACTTTTGTGCCTGCAACAGAGCGAGCGCTAAAAATTGATGGCACCGTAACGACGAGAAAGGTGGACATACGTCTTTATACCTATGGTGGACAACTACTGCTACCTGCTGCGCGTGTTTATCAAGGTCAGACGACTAACTTCCGCACGCCAGGGGGTGGGTTCGCGCCTGTCTTTCAGGTGTGATGATGTAGGTCTGATTGCTTAGTTAATGTCTACTATTCAGCTGTTTTCGACTACTATAGTTTACGCACATTAAAAGTAATACAGCGTAACTGGTATTTATTTTTTGCAGCCTCTATCAGCGTAGACACAGCAAGCAAGAAAAATTTATACCAGTTGCGCGGCGCAATAATATGTATGATTTTATTTATTATCAGTTATAACGTACTGTTTAAAACGTCATATTGAACTGGAAAAAACGATGATTCAGACCGTTATCCATTATTTTCTACACTTTGGCATGCCGTTGATTATCGCTTACCTATTCTTTCGTGACGACTATAAGCGCGTTTATCTCATACTATTGGCAACTATGCTAGTAGACGTAGATCATCTGCTAGCCACGCCTATTTTTTCGCCCAATCGTTGTAGTATTAACTTTCATCCGTTGCATACTTATTATGCGATGGTAGTATATGCGGCTATGCTATTTCTACCAAAGCCTTATAAAATAATTGGTTTGGGATTATTATTACATATGCTAACCGATTTAAATGATTGCGTGATGACCTATCTGAATTGTCCGCAGTGTTTGATTGAAGCGCCTGCCCGTGAGTTGATAGCGTGGTTAGGCAGCAGTATTAAGGGTTAGAAAGTAGACGTCATATTATAGGGTTTTTGCTATTTTTGCTGACAGTAGCTTAAGTGCAAAGCCATATATGAGTCTTCTTTTTATACGCTATATTGACTCTAAAAATTCAATGAAGTTATCAATAATCGTAAAATAGGGTAGGATAATTGAGTAATAATAAGATAAACTTCTCCGCGCGCTGATTGGGTTCAGCGTATTTTGGTTTGAGCAGATGAATTTGACCGCCAGACCAGCTATAAAAGAACATTGATACAAGACCGATATAAGGCACATCGCTATGGAACAAAAACAAGACGCTGTAGAACACAGACCCGTATTCATGCCTAGAGTCAATAGTGACAATCTGGTAAAAACGGACATGGTTAGGTTTGAGCGACATGTGGGATTCTCAAGCGCGCAAAAGAAAAAATCCATCAATGATCTGCATCAAGTCATTCGCAAAAAGTATGGGTTCAAGCAAGTCTTAGAGCTATCTAGCAAATCTGGCAATAAGTTGAGTTTTTTGCTGAGTCCATTTAGCTTGAAGCTAACTAATGAGCATGATGGTCAACAATATAGTATCGAAAATATCCTGCAAAGCAGTAAGGTTTTTGAGCACGGTGGCCCCTATACCGACTTGCTGAATGCCCCGCCAAGACAAGCCAAAAAAGACGAGCGATTAATAACCTCAGGTGAAATAATTGGCTACAATTATTTTGGCGCGGAGTGGGAATTAGAGCCATTAACTGCGTTTTATGATTGGCTGTATGTGAATGCCCTCAAGCAAAACCCTCAGCTACATGAGATGCTCATGCAGTATCAAGCCTTTACTGATCTTGAGTTCAATCCCAAAAAATCTATTCATTGTCCAGCGTATTCGTTGGCTATATTCGTGGCGCTCAACAAGCGAGAGTTGCTCGATAATGTTGAAGAACCAAAGGTCTTTTTTGACTTATATAATGAGTTTCAAATAAGTAATACTGAGCAGCTTTTAGAGGAGGGTTGGTTCTGATAATTAGAGGTGTTTTCAATTTGAAATAAGTGTTTTAACTTTTCCTATTGCTAAAGAAAGTGCTAGGAATGACCGTTAAGTAGGTATCCTATTAAATTAAGACTGAACCTAACCATCAAATCAATGATACAATAAAGGCTATCTTTAAGTTAAGCTTAAAATATTTTATAGATTTCTGTAATTTTTAAAATATTAGAAATAATATTCTCAACTCTAAAAGAAGCAATTCGTATGATGGGATGAGTATTGAAACCATGAGTCATATCGACAGCAATGGGTTTCAATAGTTTTCAGCATCATTTTATAATACATTATAGGTGTTATAGTATCTTTAAAGATTCATTTAAAATGTATCTTTAAAGATACTACCTACCTTTGTTTCGCAATAGGAGCGACAAATGGGTGAGTACAAAAAATACTGGTTTGGCTTAATCGCTATTATTCTCGTCACTTTTACTTTATTAGGTTGGGGCGGGGTAGAGATTTATCGTACGGCACCCCCTATCCCTGAGCAGTTCATTGATACTAATGGTCAAGTCATTCTCACCAAAGACGACATCTTAGACGGTCAGTCTGCTTGGCAACGTACAGGCGGTCAGCAGTTGGGATCGGTGCTCGGTCATGGTGCCTATCAAGCCCCTGATTGGACGGCCGACTGGCTACATCGCGAGCTAGTCGCTTGGCTCGATATCAGAGGACAAGAGCTATATGGCGGTGATTTTGAGTCTCTCAATGATGACCAACAAGCCGTATTAAACGCTCAGCTAAAAAAAGAATATCGAAAAAGTACCGTCAATGATAAAGCTCAAGTGGTTCTGTCAACGACTCGTATCGCTGCGATGACTAAAATTGCGCCTTACTATATCGGTCTATATGGTAATGAGCCTTCATTGCAAAAATCGCGTGAAAGCTTTGCAATGAAAAATAACACCATGCCCGATCTAAAAGACAGACAGAAGCTTACCAACTTCTTTTTTTGGACCACTTGGATTGCATCTACAGAACGCCCGGGTACTGAAGCAACGTATACCAACAACTGGCCCCATGAACCCCTTATTGATAACGTGCCTACCACTGAAAATATCATGTGGTCTATCGCTAGTGTGGTTTTTTTAATCGCCGGTGTGGGCTTCTTGATCTGGGGTTGGGCATTCTTGCATAAAGAAGAAGACATTAATCTCCTCACGCCTGACGCTGATCCATTGACCAAAATTGCACTGACGCCCTCACAAAAAGCGCTCGCAAAATATGGATTATTGGTCATGGCCTTATTTGTATTTCAGGTTTTCATCGGTGGTTTTGTGGCTCACTATACTATTGAAGGTCAGAATTTCTATGGTATTCCCGTCTCTGATTATTTCCCCTACGCATTGGTACGTACATGGCATATCCAATCAGCGCTATTCTGGATTGCCACTGCCTTCTTAATGACAGGTCTATTTTTGAGCCCGATCATCAATGGTGGTAAAGATCCTA
>JBBSUA010000195.1:0-4517 GCA_038235315.1 Pseudomonadales bacterium
GATGAGCCAACCAACCATTTAGACCTACAAATGCGTCAGGCGTTGACCGTAGCTTTGCAAGGGTTTGAGGGAGCAGTGGTGCTGGTATCGCATGATCGTGAGTTGATTGCCAATGTTTGTGATGAGTTGTACCTTGTGCACGATGGTCAGATTGATGAGTTCGATGGTGACATTAGTGACTATGGAAAATGGCTGAGCGATAAGCGTAAACAAGAAAACTCACCAGACAAGAAGTCTAATAAAAAAGGCAAAAATAAAAAGGATAAAAAAGCTTTCGTTGCTAAAAGCACGGTTCCACATGAAACGAAAGCTGTGGATTCTAATATGCAAGCGACTAAAAATGCGCCTGTGCAATCCACACTGAGTAAAGATGAACAGCGCAAATTAGCAGCGGATCAACGCAAACTTAGTGCGCCTATCCGTCGTGATATCGAGAACACAGAAAAAGCACTGGCTAAGATAGCTGAGCAATTAGCAAATGTAGAGCTTAAGCTTGCAGATACTGAGCTATATGAAGAGAATCAAAAGTCTACATTACTAAAGTTACTTGATGAGCAAACCGCTTTGCAACAGCAGCATAGTGCGAATGAAGAGAGTTTGCTACTTGCAATGACCCGATTAGAAGATATGGAAGCGGATTTTAGCTAGATAGATATTGATAATAAATTTAACTCTAAATACAACAATAGAATATTGATTAGGGTTTTATGAGTTGCTGATTAACATATAAAAAAGGGAGAGCATTGGCTCTCCCTTTTTATTACATTACTCCATACGATATCTACCATCGCCGTAGGATAATACTTTCATACTGGTTGTACAAAGTTGACAGTTTATCTTACCAGCAGCGGCTCTAGAGAGATCAAGAATACGTCCCCGAATAAAAGGTCCTCTATCCGTAATTTTTACGATCACGCTCTGCTTTGTCTTTTTGTTGGTCACTTTTACCTTCGTACCAAACGGCAGCGTTTTGTGAGCAGCAGTCAACGAGTTCATATTGAAGATACTACCACTAGCTGTGCGCTTACCATGAAACTTCTTACCGTAGTAGCTAGTGTTGCCAGCGAAGACGGTAGTAGTTAATAGTAGTGATAAGGCGATCACTAGAGACTTGATGAAATAAGACATTTAATACCTGTTTATAATTGATGAAATAGACAGTTACTTTTGCCTATGTTATCTGTACTCCTCATAAGTACAAATAATAGTGCCATTTTACAAGAAAAGGCTTGTTATATTCTTACAGCTACGTAAAGAAACGCTTAAGGTCAAATATCATTCGGTGTATTCATATTTTAATTTTAAAAAACATAAAATAGTGATTCATTACGTTATGCTATAGATGTATCTAGTTTACAAGCATAAAAAATATAAGGAACACGACATGGCAGAGAAAAATTACTATGATATTTTAGGGGTGAAAAAAGAGGCCTCAGATGCAGATATCAAGAAAAAATATCGTAAATTAGTACGCCAATATCATCCTGATGTCAGTGATGATCCCGATGCGGATAATAAAATCGCCGAGATCAATAACGCTTATGAGACTATCAGAGATAAAGACAAGCGTAGCGAGTACGATGCGATGCTCAATAATCCATTTGCAAATCAAAGTGGTGGTTTTGGTGGGCAGGCGGGTGCAGCTCAAAGCGGTGGTTTCCGCTGGGAAGATATGAAAGATCAGTTCGGTGAAGGCGAAGCTTTCGGCGACGGTGGTTTCCGCTTCGATGATATCTTTTCGGCATTTGGGCGCGGCGCTCGTGGCGGCTCTAATGGACAGTCTGGCGGTCAATCACGACAGGGCGGCTTTGATCAATTCGGTGGTAGTTATGGCGCTCAAGATAGCAAAGGGCAGGATCAGCATGCAGAGATTAATGTTGATCTTGCATCGGTCTATAACGGTGATGACTACAGTATCAAACTCAATGTTCCGGTTCGTCAGCCTAATGGCAATGTCAGCTATGATAATAAAACCCTAAAGATCAAAATTCCCAAAGGTATCACTGATGGTAAGCAAATCCGACTGAGTGGACAAGGCGCAGCGGGTAGTGGCACTGGCAAAAATGGTGATCTATTCTTAAAAGTAAAAATCACGCATGCGGATACTATTCGCCTAGACGGTGCCAATGTCTATCAAACGGTGAATGTTGCACCATGGGAGGCGGCACTAGGTGAAAAAATTAACGTCAGTACGCCAGCAGGAACCCTAGGCGTTAGTATTCCCAAAAACAGTAAATCCGGTAGTAGTTTGCGCCTAAAAGGTAAAGGTATCCCTGCTAAACAAGCAGGAGACCTGTACTTGACGCTGAATATTATCAATCCAGAAGTCAGTACTGACGCTGCAAAAGAGGCTTATGAAACCTTAAAACAAGCCTTTGCTGATACGGTTATTAGTCGCTAGCTATCGTAGAGGTAATTGAATAAAGGTGACATTAGTATAGAAAGTTGTAATACGATAATACTGTAATTAAGAGCAAACGAGGATGATAATGATGAAACACTCGCCTGAATTAACCGACCTTATTATGAGCTTTGACGAGCTAGTATTAGCCTGCGGGCAAGAGAGCCAATGGGTTATCGCTCTGATTGAAGAAAATATTATTGAATATGATGTACCTGAAACGCAACAGTTCACTGGTTTCCAGCTGACTACGGTACGCCGCGCTTCGCGCCTGAGCCGCGACTTTGAAGCTAGTGTGCCAGCGATTGGCTTGATACTGGAGCTACTCAATGAAGTTGAGCAGCTACGCCAGTTCAAACGTCAGTGGGATACAGATGTCGCGATGATTGAGGTAGAGGTGAATAGCTCAGTTACACCTTAAAATGGGTTAGCTCATAGTCTGCTTGTTGATAGCGCTTATATTTAAGTCGACCCTCTTCTACGCTTTGGGTATCAGGTTTGATAATCTCTAAAATGCGCGTAATCTTAGTATGACTAGTCGCACTCATTAAGTCATTCACCGGACGTGCAGTTGTATTAATCACAATGCCATTAAATTCTGATGGCAGGTGAGCAGCTAACAATACGGGCGCTAAAGCTTCATTTGTAGATACAGTCGCGTTGGCTTCAAGCCTTTGATGCGGAATAAAACTAGTGGCATCGTGTTCCCATAACGCCTTATCAAGTGACTCAAGCAGCTGTTCATCGTCAATCAGAATAAGCAATGATTGAGTGCTTTTATTGAGAGCAGTTTGAGTCAACTGACCAATAAAGCCCAAGAAATCTTGGGCCTTATTGTCGCTTAGTACATAAAAGCTGACCGGTATCTTTTGCATCAACCGTTAATTCACGTCTGCACAGTTTTTAAGATACTGCATGAATAAAGGCACGGGACGACCTGTCGCTGCTTTGTCGCTACCTGAGTTCCATGCCGTACCGGCAATATCCAAATGCGCCCATGCTTGATCGTCCTCGACAAAGCGCGATAAAAAGCAAGCGGCAGTTACTGCGCCTGCGCCTTTGCCACCGATATTTTGCATATCAGCGATAGGAGAGTCGATCAGCGATTGATAATCATCATCCATCGGCATATGCCAAATGAGATCGCCCGATTGATTGCTAGCGTTTTCTAGCGCAAACAACACGTCTTCATCATTGCTAAATACTGCTGAACGTACGTGCCCAAGAGCGACGACACAAGCGCCCGTCAACGTAGCAACATCGATGATCGCTTTTGGCTGATAGTGCTTTTGTACATAGCACAAGGTATCAGCCAATACTAAACGTCCTTCAGCATCGGTATTAAGGATTTCAACAGACTTACCATTCATCGCTTTCACGATATCACCAGGGCGTGTTGCATCACCTGACGGCATATTTTCTGCACAAGCTAGGGCGCCGACGACATTGATAGGCAAGCGCGCTTCGCATAAAGCTTTGATTGTACCTAGCACCGCAGCCGAGCCACCCATATCGAACTTCATCTCGTCCATTGCCGCGCCGGGTTTGATTGAGATGCCGCCTGAATCAAAGGTGACGCCTTTACCAACGAGAACGATAGGTGCGTCATCATTGACGACTTTCGCTTCTTTATCTATAGCTTTATCCGCTTTTTTGCTTGAACCTTTTAAGGGTAGTTTATCGGCAATAGCTTTGATACTACCACTAACTTTTGCAGCACTATTTGATATTTTTGCATTGCTTAAGCTCTTAGCGCCAAAGGATGATTTACCTTGGTACTCCATAATGACTAGCTTGCCTTCTTTAACAGAGCCTTGAGATACGGCTAAAAAGCATCCCATGCCTAGCGCTGCCATCTCATCTTCACCTAATACAGTGACTTTTAGGACGTCAGAATGAGCTTTTGCCAATGCTTGTGCTTGCTCTGCCATATAGGCTGGGAAACAGATATTACCCGGCTCATTTGCCACATCGCGGGTTAATGTTTGACCCATAAATACTGATTGTGCAAAGTCTAATGCTGGCTGCAAGGTGCTATCTGCAAGTAGATAGATATCCGTTAATACAGGTGTTGTTTGCTCAGATTTGTACTTATCAAAGCGATAAGTCGCTGCTA
>JBBSUA010000196.1:0-4495 GCA_038235315.1 Pseudomonadales bacterium
TAAGTTAGATGCGCTACCGACTAAGCTTTCGACACATAGCCCAAGTGCGCCAGCACCTTCGCACCTGCCCGATAGTATGATATCTTCAGTCAATCTATTGCCTGAAGGTAAGCGCCTCATTTTGTTTACTAGACATTCCTTACGTGAGCGTTCTGATGGTAATGGCTTTGCCAGCTATCAGCTGCCATTGACTCCCAAGGGTCGCATATTGGCTAAATCTTGGGGGCGCTGGTTAGCTGGACATTTATCATATTCTTTAGATGTAGATAGTATTTCTAGCCCAATTGGTCGCTGTATTGATACGGCGCAACTGATGCAAGAGGGTGCGGGATTACGCCGTAGTATCACCCATCAGTCTTTATTGGTAGAGCCCGGTAGTCTAGTCACTGAGCCTGAAATTGCTAATGTGATTTTTAAAGAGATTGGTGTACTCAACTTTATCAATCGATTTTTACAGGGTAATCTTGACGGTACCAAAAATGCTTATCAAGGTGGTCTAGATATTTTATCGCTGTTTTATCAGCACCAGCCACAAAATGGTCATTTAATGTTAGCTGTCAGTCATGATACGTTGTTGTCTGCATTCTTAGGCGTCATGCTTGATGTGTTAGAAATTGACTGGAATGACTGGCCAAAAATGATGGAAGGGGTGTTTTTATGGTTCGATGACAAACCTTTCGTTGAGGCCAACGCCCATTTTGTGTGGCGCGGTAAGGTCTACACGCGTCCTGTTAGTAGCTTATTAGAGGGCTACCGCGCATCAGGATTTCATCCTGATAAACTATTGTTGCCGCCAGAGGTAAAGTGGATATAAAGTTGTTATAGTGATCTAAGCTTAGTTAGGTTACTAGCACCGTGCCCAACTTATTTATTTTAAGACAAAAATATTGCTATTGCGATTTTCTATACTGCTGTTCTATCTTTACCATAAGTAAACTGAGAGTTATCTCCTAAGCTACGACCGCGTTCGCATAACCGCCTTCCTTGAGTAAGTTGATCAAATTCCCAAGTCCGCAAGGCTTCAGGGACATCATAATTATGTTTGACGAGTGCATCTACTAGCGATAGCGCATTTGCCGCGGCCTTTGCCGTACTTGCTGCTGTGTGAGGTCGAGGAACAAAAGCGGCGTCTCCTACTAGTGCAATGTTATCGAATGCCATCTGTGGCACAGTCAAGTCCAAAATAGACTGCACAAAAGGCTCTTTAGTCGCTGCTACTAATGTTTTGAAGGGTTCGGTGAGCACAAGATCTGCGTAATCACGCATTGCTTGCTCAACCGACAGTGCCATCATTTCTGGTGGAATAGAGTGTGGTCTATGTCTACCATTTTTGTCAGTCAGTATATCAGGTAACTCTGTCTGCTCATCGTAGTTCACGTACCAAACCCAGTTGAAACGACGTTTGCCAGGAATGAGTGATTCGTTTTCGCCAGGAATGACATACGCCAAAATATGAGAGTTTGGAAAATCATAAAATACAAAGCGCTCGGTAAATATCTCAGCGGCTTTTGGTGGTAAGTCGGCCTCATCAACTAAACCTCGATAGGCGACATAGCCTGCGTACTTAGGTGCATAAGTGGGTAAAAGCTGTTGTCGTACGGTTGATGTTGGTCCATCTGCACCAATCAGTAGATCTGCAGTTTCACTAGAATCATCAGCAAAAATAGCAATTGCTTTATCGTCCTTTGATTGAATCTTAACCAATACTTTGCCCTGATGATAATGATCGTCAGGAAAGTGTCTGCGCATTGAGCGGTAAAGAATATTCCAAGACGTTAAGGTTTGCCGCATCGGTATTTTATCAATATGACCGTCTTTTTGTAAATAATAGCGCTCAGTGGCATCGACACCTAAATTATCGATAGCAATTCCCGCCTGTTTAAAAGCAACAACAACATCCGCTTGTAAAACCACACCGCCCCCACGGCTATCTAAATCGTGAGCAGAGCGTTCGTAGATATCTACCTGCCAGCCTATAGAGCGGAGTAGTGTTCCTGAAAATAGGCCGGCTAATGAGCCGCCTATTATAATCGCCCGTTTGTTTATAGAGCGCTCTACTATCTGCATTGAATTTCTCCTAAATAGCGATTATAGTCAATGAAAAGCAATATCGATACATAATGTACTGCTGGCAAAAGTTTTTCTTGCTTGCTGTGCCTACGCAGACAGAGGCTGCAAAAATATTATACCAACAGTACCATAGCTTTTTTAAGCCAGAAGTTTTTGTTTTATGCTTAAAGTTTTTAAAGCAGATAGATTTTAAACGCACACAAAAAAACCTTGCCCCAGTGTTAGAACTAGTAGCAAGGTTTTTTCATACGTACAGTCTAAACCAACACTATCTTAAGCTTGTAAGCCTTTAATAGTTTTGTTTAGGCGACTCTTACGACGAGCCGCTTTGTTCTTATGAAGAATGCCTTTGTCAGCCATACGATCAAGAACAGGTACCGCTTTTTTGTAAGCTTCGGTAGCTGCATCATAATCTTTAGCTGCGATTGCCGCATCAACACGCTTTAAGTAAGTACGAACCATAGAGCGTTGTGATGCAGAGTTCTGACGACGTTTGGTATTTTGACGGGCGCGTTTACGAGCTTGTGCAGTATTAGCCACGCGTATCTCCTTGATAAAAGACGGATAAAAATATGAATGTTATTTGTAACAATAGGTTTAACAATCATCAATGACGAGCAGCCATCTCATTACTAATGATATCGATGTCAAATATAATAAGTCATCGCAAGCGTTGAGGCTATTTGGAATAATTAAATAGTCTTAACGTGTAAAGGCGGTCATCTTAGCAAATTATTGCGCTAAGGACAATGTATTTGATAGGTAAAGCGTAAACAACTTGTATACTTTGGCTATATTTTTGTCAGGTTACTGATTAGAGAGTAATCTGATAAAATCTCTTACAATAAATTATGAATAATAGCCTCAGTTATCAGGTAACTTAGGTATGATATCAAAACAGAATGACTGAACAACGATGCAGTCTTTTTATAATATTTGACGACTATGAAAAAGTGGATAGGATATGCAGCGAAAAGCAATTGTAATTGGTGCGACGGGATTGGTAGGGCAGCATCTTATTAAGCAGCTCAGTGAGCTCTATGAAACTTTGATTGTGATCGCTCGGCGCCCACCACGTTATATGAATGCCAGTATGCATTTTTATCAAGTTAATGATTTTGATAATTTGGCTGAAATATTTGCAAGTGTTGGTGTGGACAAAAAAACAGATGCGTTTAGTTGCCTTGGTACCACTAAGAAGCAGGCTGGCAGCGATGAAGCTTTTCGCAAGGTTGACTATGAATACAACGTTACCTTTGCTCAATTATGCCGCGATAAAGGTATTGAACGTTTTTTCCTGCTATCATCGATGAACGCAGATAGTGGTAGTCGATTCTTATACAATAGAGTCAAAGCAGAGACTGAACAGTCTATCCGGTCACTAGGTTTCGCGCGGCTGGTTATTTTTCGACCGTCACTATTATTAGGTAGACACAAGGGTCGTCCTTTAGAGAGTATTAGCCAAAAAGCATTTCAGCTGATATCGCCATTGGTTTCAGAATCATTACCTCTACATCCTATTTCTGCTAAACGCGTCGCCATTGCCATGGCTATGAGTGCTCATAGCGTTTATGAGCGTAGTAAATATAGCAGTGAACAAGCACCACTCATTGTGGATATTATTGAAAACAAGCAGATGCTTACCATGACGCGAGTAAAGCGTTGAGATAAATCACCGCTGTTAATAATAGCCTAAGCAAAAATAACTTTGAAAGTCTATCACTAAAGAGGAGCAAATATATGTCGGAATCAATAACAATGAATAAAGAGAATTTTGTCACTTGTGATCTGTTAGATGCTAATCCGGAGTCGCAAGTATGCTTACCTAATATCGAAGGGAAATCATTTTATAGCTTCGGCGCAAAAGATAGATTCTGTGGCGAAATCGTGACGGTAAAATGTTTTGAAGATAATAGTCGCGTCAAGGAATTGCTAAATAGTAATGGTAAGGATGACAATGGCGACGGTAAAGTATTGGTCGTTGATGGTGGTGGTTCAATGCGCTGTGCTTTACTCGGCGATATGATTGCCGAATCAGCGATAGATAACGGCTGGGCAGGAGTAGTTGTCTATGGCTGCGTCCGTGATGTCGATGATATGGCACAAATGGAGATTGGGGTAATGGCTTTGGGGTGTATCCCACGCAAATCAACACGCCGCGATGAAGGTCAAACTGACATTGAGATTAGTTTTGGTGATTTAACGCTGAACTCGGGTATGTTTGTTTATGCAGACAATAACGGCATTATCGCAAGTGATAAACCTCTGATTTAATATTTTGTAATGACTGTAAAATAAATATTTATAATCAATCCTAGCGCTTAAGCTGCGATTTTTTTGCAGTTAATAAACCATAAAGCTATAAATTATTTTAGTTTTTAATGATCTAGCATTTAGCAGTTGTCTTATAGTTGATACTAAATAA
>JBBSUA010000197.1:0-4490 GCA_038235315.1 Pseudomonadales bacterium
AGCGTATTGAAAACAACAAGTCCAAACATCTAAAAGCTGATGACACCGTTGGATTTGCAAGTTTTATTTTTCAAGTGGTGGCTCAAGTAGAAGCAGCCGTTGATGCTGAAGCAGATAATATCGAAATAGCTGACACACCACCTGTTGATAATGAGTCAGAAGTTATACCTGACACTGCCGCTGTAGCAATGCCAGTAGTAGCAGAGCCAGTAATGGAGCCAACGGTACCAGAAGCGGAGATTGCAACTGAGAATGAAGAGTTTGTCAAAACGCTTGAAGAGCCTGAGTTGACAGCAGTCAGCGAGCCAGTTATTGATTCACCAGTAGAACCAGTATCTGCTGAGGAAACACTATTAGAAAATAGCGTCTCACCAACGCTTACAGACGACGTTGTGGAAGCAGATGCATTGATAGATAACAATGCAGAAGTGCCAGTAGTCAAAGAGACGATTATAGGAGCGGTGTTGTCTGCTACGGATAGTAGCACTGTAGATGAGCCGATCGTAGTAGCGGAGCCAACAGTAACAACTGAGGAAGTGACAGCCATGCCTAATGACAGTGACAATGACAATGACGAAGAGCCAGTAGCCAGTGCGCCAGTAACAGATGAGGCATTGATTAGTGAGCCACTTATGCAAGATAAGTCTACACATCAAGAGCCAATGGTCAGTCCAGAACACGATAAGACCACTACAACGGAGCTGCAAGAAGAAGCTGATCCAGACGTGCTACGGGCTAAGCAAGCAGCAACGTCACAATTCTCAGGAACTGCCAATTTAGGGGCAGGGCGTGACTTAGGTACCGAAGGCAACAATGCTATGGATCAAGCTATCGCTAACCCTGCGAATGCTGCAAATGCTGAACAGGTAAACAAACAACCTAGCGGTAGTTGGTTCATATGGGTGTTCATCGCCATCATTATTATCGGTTTGGCACTATGGTTATTTAATATGGGCTGATAGTGCAGTGCTTGTAACGGTTTAAATACTAACAAATAATTCCAGTAGTTAGTTTAGCTTGCCAGTTTTGCTATACTGGCGAGCTAAACTAATGCGATTTTCGCTAATACAGTTGGCACTCCTTCTATTTATCATTAATACCTTGTATGTAGCATAGGTTTTACGACATCTACCCCTTTTTATCTTTTGCCAATATGGTGCTAAGAGACTGCTTATTATGATGACTTTTGAAGAATATCAAGCCTTTAAAGACCAAGGCTTTAGCCACGCACCTCTCATTAAAAAACGTCTGATGGATGCGCAAACGCCAGTATCTGTGTTTTCTAAGGTACGTGATTTGAGTGGTTCAGCGTATCTATTTGAGTCCGTAGTTGGTGGGGAGCGTTGGGCACGGTATTCGATGATTGGTTTGGGCAGTGATCTGATAATACAATATGCTGATGGTAATATGACTGTCAAAAAAGATGACAACATCGAGGTTGATGCTGTCTCCGATCCTTTTGATTATATCCGTAAGTTAATGGCAAGTTATAAGATGCCAACGTCGGATGATGTGCCAGCGCTACCCAGTTTTAGTGGCGGGCTAGTGGGTTATTTTGGCTATGACATGGTGCGCGTTATCGAACCAAGTGTTGGGCTGTCAGAGGCACCAAATACGATGACTCTGCCTGATATGTGGCTCATGTTATCTATGAGTGTCATTGTTTTTGATAATTTAGAAAACACATTGTCTATTATCGTCTACGCAGACTGTAATACTGAAGACGGTTATGGCGCTGCTATTCGTGAGCTTGAGAAAATCGAGGATAAATTGGCTGAAATGCCAGATTTAAGCGCACCGATTATGCCCACACCAAAATTCGTATCGCAAACAGGAAAAGAGAAATACTGTGCAGATGTGAATAAAATTAAAGAGTACATTTATGCAGGGGACGTGATGCAGGTGGTTCCCGCTCAGCGTCTGACTGCTGACTATAAAGGCGACTCATTAGCGGTCTATCGCGCGCTACGATTCTTAAATCCCTCACCTTATTTGTTTTTAGTTCATGGCTACACGCTTAATGATCATAAGCGTTTCGATATCATTGGCGCCTCTCCTGAAATACTGTCACGTATCGAAAATGGCAAAGTCACCGTACGTCCATTAGCAGGTACGCGTAAACGTGGATTAGATGAGGCAGAAGACTTGGCGCTTGAACAAGAGCTGCTTGCAGATAAAAAAGAAATAGCTGAACATCTAATGCTGATTGATTTAGGACGCAATGATATTGGTCGTGTCTGCGAATATGGTAGTGTTAAAGTCACCGAAAAGATGTTTATCGAGCGCTACTCGCAAGTCATGCATATTGCATCTAATGTCGAAGGTACAGTGTTGCCAGATAAAGATGCCTTAGATGTATTCTGTGCAACTTTCCCCGCGGGCACTCTCTCAGGTGCGCCTAAGATACGGGCAATGCAAATTATTGATGAAGTGGAGCCAGTACGTCGTACCGTATTCGGAGGCTCAGTCGGTTATCTTGGCTGGCATGGCAATATGGATACCGCTATTGCGATTCGTACTGCAGTGATGCGTCTTGGCAAGATACATATTCAAGCGGGTGCTGGGGTAGTTGCTGATTCTATTCCAGAGGCTGAATGGGATGAGACGAATAAAAAAGCGTTAGCGTTAGTTAAAGCGGTCAAAATGGCCTGTGATGGACTACGTATTCGCTAGATATACTTGATACTATAAGGATAGTAGATACATTGCCAAGCAGCCATTGATTGTATTGCTAGCTAAAACAGTAATACAATCAAACATTTAAAATATATTATTAAAATAATCGTAAAAAATCCAATATAAGGGTTGTATTTTACGATGTATTTGATAGAATACACCCCACTTTGAGAGAACAAGCCGACTTAGCTCAGTTGGTAGAGCAACTGACTTGTAATCAGTAGGTCGCCAGTTCGATCCCGGCAGTCGGCACCATTTACCTTCTCTTTCAAAGTGGCTTTTTTTGAAAATAACTTTTAAAGTATTTTTTATTAAAAGCAACCTAGGTGGGGTTGGGGAGCGGTCAAACCCAACAGACTGTAACTCTGTCGCGAAAGCTTCGAAGGTTCGAATCCTTCTCCCACCACCATATTTTTTGAAAGTTTATCATAGCGCCAAGCACACTCTAACTAAGTTATTTCAATTTAAAATAGAGTATTGCGGGTGTGGTATAATGGTAACACCTTAGCCTTCCAAGCTAATGACGCGGGTTCGATTCCCGCCACCCGCTCCATATATGGTACTAGTCTTAAACAATGAATAACCAATCACGATAATCAGTTAATATTAGCTGTCTCGTGATATTTTTTTATATAACTTATAGGTTTTGACTATAGTTATTTAGATTATGCTCATATAGCTCAGCGGTAGAGCACTCCCTTGGTAAGGGAGAGGTCTTGAGTTCAATTCTCAATATGAGCTCCATTTATGATCAAAGCTTATACTGTTTATTATATTAAGCGGCTATAATTTTTGCGCTAAGATTGAAAGTAACAAAGATTGAAAGTAACAAAGTGAACTCGGTGATGATAGAGTAAAGGTGACACTGAGGTGTTGCCTTTTTGCGCTTTCAGTAGCCTATTAGATAACATCTATCATCATTTGCTGATAGATGTTATCTAGCTGGTGTTTATTTTCTGGATGTGTGTTTTCTGATAGTATCGTGCAATGATGAACAAAAATTCGATGTCAAAGTCAATACTGAGATTGAAAAATTCAGTCTAGTACCCATATATAGTAGCTAAGTTAACCTACCGTATTTAGTAGATGAGCCATAGCGTCAACGGTTTGATGGTTGTAACACTATCATAAGCCGTCAAACCGCTATTTATTAATCTTGCTGTTTATTATTTTTTAAGCATAAAGATTCACCAATAAAAAAGGAAATACCCATGGCAAAGGCCAAGTTTGAACGCAAAAAGCCACACGTCAACGTCGGCACCATCGGACACGTTGATCACGGCAAAACCACACTAACTGCAGCTATCGCAACCGTTGCTGCAAAAACCTCTGGCGGCGAAGCCAAAGACTACGCGTCTATTGACTCAGCACCAGAAGAAAAAGCACGTGGTATCACCATCAACACCTCACACGTAGAATATGACACCGAAGCCCGTCATTACGCTCACGTTGATTGCCCAGGTCACGCCGATTATGTCAAAAACATGATCACCGGTGCCGCGCAAATGGATGGTGCCATCCTAGTCGTATCAGCTACTGACGGCCCAATGCCACAAACTCGTGAACACATCCTACTATCACGTCAGGTTGGCGTACCGTACATCGTCGTCTTCATGAATAAATGTGACGTCGTTGATGACGAAGAACTGTTAGAACTCGTTGAAATGGAAGTTCGTGAACTTCTATCTGACTATGACTTCCCAGGTGATGACACCCCAGTCATCAAAGGCTCAGCCACCGAAGCCCTAAAAGGCTCACAAGACAAATACGGCGAACCTGCTGTCGTTGAATTACTTGGCATACTAGACACCTAC
>JBBSUA010000198.1:0-4482 GCA_038235315.1 Pseudomonadales bacterium
CAAAGGTAATATTTTCTGCGCTAAAGCCTGCTTTCATCACGACATCGATGATATTACTTAAGCTCTGTGCGCTGATACCATCGCCTTGGATAATACGAACATAGTCAGGCAAGACTTTGTAGCCTTTGCTATTGATAGTTGTCCCAAACTTCACGGCTAAGCGCTCTAATGCTTCACGTACTACTTTAGTCGGCTCGCCACTATCTGGCCTAATCACGAGCGTGCCGCCCATATTTTTGACATCATCTTTTAGCGTATCACCCCAGATGTTATCGATAGCATTCCATAAGTCATAGCTGTCAGACACGACTGAAAAGGCTTTGCCTTCACCGCCGAATTGCTTGAGCATATTAGCGTATGCAGCGGTCTCACCTTCACGTCCCCATGCAGTCATCGTGCTGTGTTCTGCCGCAGGAATGGAGAAAGCAGGCATCTCTTTACTCATTCCATACCAACGACTAGCAGCGACTAGCGCAGTCATCGAATCGGTACCCGAAAAGTTGACTAAATGCGCCAAGCTACCGAGTGCTACTGACTCAAAGCTTGACGCGCCACGCGCACCGAAGTCATGTAAGCGAAATGGTAGCGAGTCGATATTATCTGCCGATTTCTCGAGCGCATCTCGAATAATACTTTTGCAGTAACGTGATACGCTGGCGACGGTCGATGGATACCAAATCGCTCGCAATAAAGAGGTCTCGATATAGCTGGGTAACCAATAAAAATCAGGGTCAGTATTGATAACTTGACACACCACATTCGACACCGGAACAATGCTACCTTCAGGAACGGCTTCGATACGTAGCGGTAGATACCCACCGTGTCTCTCAACCAACAGCTCCCAACCAGCACGGTTAAAAGTCAAGCCATGGGCTTGAATGACCGTTTCGGCTTCATCGATATCTTGTTGGGTAATAGGTGTACCGAGGTATTCTTTGATAAAAGCTTGTAAACCAAAAAACACAACATCGTAGTCGCCTTTACGGGCTTCGATATAGCTGGACATATACTCACTGCCAGCTGGGTATTGCACCCAATGTGAGGTTTTATAGCTATCGCTATTGAGAATTAAATTATTGAAATTACTAGTGAACATCACAGAACTCCTCTGCTTTGAGATGCCGCGCTAATGGCGGCGATTGACCCTTGCCGTCTATCGGCTTGGGCGTAGAAAGTTACGCTATGCAGCTGATAAAATTATATAGACTATTGCGATTCAAAAGCTATTAGATTGTGAACCAAAGGGTCGAATAGGAAATTGTCTATAACCCAACCATCTTAGTAATAATCGCATAATGATCTTCGAACATCATTTTAGCATTTAACTCAGCGAGTGGCAGCCAAAACGCTTCAGCTGCATCATCGCCACCTTTGACTTTTGGTAGACCTTTGGCATCATTTTTTAATTGTATATAAAAAGCTTGAGTGATGGTACGCCCACGCGCTGAGCGATACGGGTCATCAAAAGTATGCTGGCTATGAAGGGAGCCACGTAATACAGGTTCAGGCACTTTTAGACGTGTCTCTTCGCGCAGTTCACGAATACAGGCGTCAAATAAGCTCTCTTTTGGATTAAGAAAACCGCCCGGCAGCGCCCATAGTCCACGTCCTGGCATGCTGCGACGCTCCACTAATAGAATATGTCCTGACTGTACTACTAACGCATCAGCGGTCATAAAGGTTGGTGGATAAGGCGCAGCTTCCCACTGTTTTTTATACTTATCAATAAAACCTGCCTCCTCATGCAACTGTTTATAGTCGTCAGTCGTCTTAAATGCATTTAAGACGTTATGAGTAGATTCAGGCGTACGTTCAGGAGTTGGCATCGCACCCATAAGATAGCTATCACGAATAGGCGTTGCAGATAAATTATGATAGTTGGGCACAGAAACCGACGCCCAATTTGGGAATAAAGATAAATAATAAGAAGAGCTGTCTTTAGAGTGCCCAATCAGACCAATATCTGCGTGCAAATCATTGGTTACTGATCTAACACCAGCTTGGACATACTGTAGCCAGCGCGTGTCATTATAAAGCGCGTCATCAAGTGCCACGCAGTGAATTCTTGCTGCTTGATCTGCTGAATACGCCCCTTTAATCATCGCGGTACGTTCAGCAACAGTAAAGGGATTGCGTAAGCTGCGTGGCAGATTGGCTGAACCGATAAGTATAATGACCTCGTCAGAGCGCTTTAAAGCCTCATCGATAACGGCTTTGTGTCCGCTATGAAACGGCTGAAAACGTCCAATAAATACTAAATAGCGATGATGTTTAGCATTTTTCTCATCTGAACTTCGTTTGGATAATTCACTCATAAAAGCCAACTCCCTGCAAAATATCTATTAATCATTTATTCAAAGTTTTTTGATGACGCTAATACTGACACAGCCCATGAGTAGCTGGCAAGTGTAAAGATGTTTTATACGTTTAGCTATAAAAGAGAAACTATCGTCTCACATGTCTCTCAATCCAAGTCGCAATCGTTGGCCAAACCTCTCTAGCCGCGTTGCTGCTCAATATTATCCGACTATGGTTATAGTTCTCCAAATCACCATTAGCAATAGAGAACTCACGTAATACGTTTGCCGGATTAGCAAAGTCATTTAAAAATAGCTGACAGCCGCTAGGCGGAGCAATGAAATGATCGCCTTGGGCACTGATAGCATAAATAGGCGTGGTAATTTTTGGCATTTGCTGTCGATAATCAACATTTTTTGGATAGCTGGCGGTTGTTACGTCTAAGCTACTGTTAAAGTTTTTACTTAAGTTCCAGTGATACCATTGGCTCATAGTATGATAACTCTCATTAATTGAACCCAACTTGAATCTCTTGGCAGGTACGTATCCTAGTAGTTTAGTGATTGATTTAAACAGTAAAATTTTAGCGTAGCTCTTGGGATTTAGTGCTGCGCCATAAGCTTGGCAGGCAACTATACTGATGCTATTTACTTGATTGATATAGTGCTCGTTTTGAGTGAGAAATAGAGTCAAGCAAATGCCACCACCGCTATGAGTAAGAGCATGCAAGTTATCCAGTTTTAACTCATTAAATAAATAGTGAAAAGTCGCCTCGATATCATAAAAAGCGACGGTTTCGAAGTTGAATTTATCTTTGGGTATCGAGCTATTACCATGTCCACGCCATTCCATAATATAACAAGTGTGTCCAAGCTTAGCTAAGTAACCTGCAATACCTAAACTGACTCTTTTGTCCGAAAAAGTACCATGAATCAATAGTATGTTTTGAGCGTTAACTTTGAGATTATTGGCTATAGAACTCTTGAGGGTAGACTCCTCTTTTACCTTATTTTCAATATTTGCAGCAACTCTCCAAATAGCAATTTTTTCACCGTCTTTAGTGGGCACTAGGTGCAGGCTTTCTGTATTCATGAGCTAAACTCTTTTAAAATAGGTCATATCGCTTGATAATCAATAAGATAGCCTTAATATACGTCTGAGTATATATAAAATTTATCATAAAAACGTTGCGTATAGTGCTGATAGTAATCTGCAGTTGTACGTTATAGGCAGTCATATAAAAAACTGAACGGACTTATAAGAAGAAGATAACTTTAAATCACAGTAGCGCAGTCGGAATTAACAGTTGATTGCGTTATAATAATAGCTATACATTAAATTTTATGGACCGAGATTCATAATCAGAGCTTACTAGGTTTAATAATCGTCACGGTCAAAGCACTACAATGATAAGTCGTGATACTTGGTAACCCGAATAATAACGTACGTATTTTTTTATATTAAAGCTATAGCAGTTTTGATAGCCAATCTTTAGATATTTTTAGACACTAATATTTTTAGGCACTAAGTTAAATGATAGTGTCATAACGCATAGGAAACATTATGAGCGAACACAATCCAACTGAAGTCGCACCTGCGGATCATGAGTCAACAGAGTATGAGTCAGCATTAGATACTGAACAAACTGAGACCAAAAGTAATATTACCATTACTGAGTCAGCACAAGTTTATTTGGCTGATTTGCTATCGAAGCAAGATACTGACGGTATTGGTGTTCGTATTTTCGTTGAGCATCCCGGTACGCCACGTGCAGAATGTTGTATGGCATACAATCAGCCTGGTGAAGAAGACAGTGCTGATTTGGAATTCAGCTATGAGGATTTCTCTGCTTTTATTGAAGCGTCTTCTGTACCGTATCTAGAAGATGCCGTGATTGACTATAATAAAGATCGTTTCGGTGGTCAGTTGACCTTCCGTGCTCCTAATTCTAAAGTGCCAAAAGTCGGTGCTGACGCCAGTGTTGAAGAGCGCATCAACTATGTATTGCAGTCAGAGATTAACCCCGGCTTAGCGGCACATGGCGGTATGGTCGATTTGATAGAACTTATAGAAGAAGAAGGTATTGGTCTGACCGCAGTATTAAAATTCGGTGGTGGTTGCCAAGGGTGTTCAGCAGTCGATATGACCTTACGCCAAGGGGTTGAGGTGCAGCTTAAGCAGCAA
>JBBSUA010000199.1:0-4480 GCA_038235315.1 Pseudomonadales bacterium
AATACTTTCGTGCTACTAGCATAGATTTTACTTGCTTGCTGTGCCTACGCTGACAGAGGCTGCGCAAAATTCATCTCAGTAGCACTGTATCGGTTTTGAAGTGAATCGACTATATCATGAAAGTATAAGGCCAATAAATGAGTAAGTGCAACACTCAGCTTATATCTTTAATACGTCGAAACTTTAATACGTTGAAAAACATAAGCTACTTTATTTAAAGAGTTTTATGAAATCTATCACAATAGTAGCTATAAAATTGCCAAAAAAAAGACCGCCTAAGCGATCTTTAATCTATTACTGAATCAAAAAACTCAAATCTTCTTCGGGGCGAGTGGTAAATACCTCACAACCGTTGTCAGTTACGACCATGGTATGCTCCCACTGTGCTGACAGCTTACGATCTTTGGTAATGGCTGTCCATTCATCAGGTAAGATTTTGGTCTGCCAAACGCCTTGGTTAATCATCGGCTCGATAGTAAAGGTCATACCCGTCTTTAGCTCAAAGCCAGTACCTTTTTTGCCATAATGCATCACTTGTGGTTCATGGTGAAATTCATTACTGATGCCGTGACCACAGAACTCACGCACAATACTGAAGCGCTCAGGTTCAACCACTTCTTGAATAGCCGCGCCAACATCACCTAAGCGCGCCCCGTTTTTGACGACTTTCATACCCGCATACAAGGCATCTTGCGCCACTTTGCAAATGCGCTCTGCCATAATTGAGCCATTGCCAACGATCCACATCTTAGAGGTGTCACCATAATAGCCGTCTTTAATCACGGTCACATCTATATTGATGATATCGCCATCTTTGAGCAGCTTATTTTCGCTAGGGATACCATGACAGACCACGTGGTTGACTGAGGTACAGATTGACTTAGGAAAACCATTGTAATTTAGCGGAGCAGGGATTGCCTGTTGCTCGTTGACGATATAGTCGTGAGCGATTTGGTTGAGTGCTTCAGTACTGATGCCCACTCTGACATGGGTATCTAGCATCACCAGCACATCGCTGGCGAGTTTACCAGCGACACGCATTTTTTCTATCGCTTCGGGGGATTGGATAAGAGATTTCATAGTCATCATTATTGATCTTTATAGTTATGGAGTAAATGTAGCTAAATTATATCATAAATGCGCTAATGACAGTTTTGTCATAAATGATATCTATCGTATTGTTTTATAAGATATTAATAGTTAATGGTGCTTTTATAAGGATAGTAATCGACATAGTTTTGTTTTTAAAAAACAATGACCATTCAGTCATGCGAATATAGGCTTAATCGAAAAATAATAATTGAATGTTACAGTATATATAAGTACTGTAATTTCAGTTGCCAAAAGGATTAGCAGCTGTGTTTTTAGCTCTTGGCTAACTATAGAGGGTTTTATATAAGGCTATTTATATAAAAACTATCACACTCAACGATAACAAGGATGTTGTTATGAAGCTTAACGCTTATCTCCGTACTGCCATGACGCGCAGCGCATTTTTACCAATACTAAGTGCTATGGGTACTGGTATTGTTCTTATGACGGTTCAAACTACCTCTGCTCAAGCCGCAGGACAGTACTACAACTGTGCCAATGCCAACGGTTGTAAACTTGTCGATAGTCAATACTTTACCTCAAGCTATACCAAGACTCAGTATCCAGTCGTCATGGCTCACGGACTTGGCGGCTTCACAACGCTTTTTGGCGTCCTCGATTACTTTTATGGTATTCCTGAAGATTTAATGAAAGGCGGCTCACAAGTCTACACCACTAAAACTTCTGCTGTAAATAACAGTGAGGTTCGCGGTGAGCAACTGCTACAACAAGTCAAAACCATCGCTGCTATTTCAGGCAAACCTAAAGTTAATTTATTCGGACACAGCCAAGGCGGTATCGATGTTCGTTATGTCGCCGGTGTTGCACCAAGATATGTAGCCTCAGTAACGGCAGTGTCAAGCCCAGAGCAAGGGTCAAAAACTGCAGATTTTGTCAAAAATACACTTGAGCCAAACGGTGGTTCAGGCGGTCAGTTAAACGTGACCACACAGCTAGTATCAGGGGTGTTTAACTTGATTGGCGGCTTTACCGATATCGGTTCTGGTATCAGCTTCAATCAGATACAGCAGCAAGACGGTTGGCAAGCGCTCGTCGCTTTATCGACTAGTGGTGCGGCTAAATTTAATGCCAAGTTTCCAGCCGCGATGCCGACTAGATACTGTGGTCAGCCAACAAGTACTAAAGTTAACAACATCAATTATTACTCATTTAGCGGTGTTGGGCAGATAACCAGCGCACTTGATCCTAGTGATTATTTGTTAGCAGCAACGGGTGTACCGTTTTCAGGCGAGTCGAACGATGGTCTAGTGTCTGCGTGCTCAAGTCGACTTGGTTATGTGATTCGTGATAATTATAGAATGAACCATTTGGATTCAGCCAATCAAGTGTTAGGTTTGACGTCATGGGGAGACTCTGAGCCAAAATCTATCTATCGTACTCAGGTCAATCGTCTCAAAAATGCTAATCTATAAGCTCATCTGATCCATAAAATAAGACGTCCCTTATGTCAAAAAATCGTCGTCCGCTTTATCTAACACTCATAATTATCGCCGCAGTAGTTATAGTGACTGCGCTGATAATTATGTGGTTTAAGCCCAATGCTACAGAATCCACATCGACCACACAGGTAGATGGCGAGGCTACTGCTAACGGCTTAGCACCAGATATGTCGAATCCGTATAAGGGACTGACTACACCAACTGCGCAGAGTAACACTAGATTTACCACAGGATTAGAAGATCTACCACGCTCATTACAAGGCACTAAGGTAGATGGCGAGATTATTATTGATGCTAATAAACAGCTGGTTGTGACTGAAGGCTTGCGACGTTTGTTCGATTATTTCTTATCGGCACTTGGTGAGGAAGATGAAGCAACGATTATTCAGCGCGTGGAGAGCTATATTCGTAACCACACTCCTGAACCAGCGGCCAGTCAAGCAGTGGCTATATTCAATCAATACATAAATTATCTAAAACAACTCAAGCAGATAGAAGAGCGCTATGGCAATCTACAAATGCAGGCAACCAAAAATGGCGAGCTAGACTTAAATATGGTGGCTCAGCGTCAGCAAGATATTAGTAAGATACGTCAGCAGAACTTCGATGCTGAAACTATCAAGGCATTCTTTGGCGCAGATGATGAGTATGATGCTTATAGTATTAGTATGCTCAATATCGAACAGGATAAGCAGCTGTCTGATACACAAAAAGCCGCCGCAAGGCAGGACTATGTGAGCCGCATGCCTGACAATTCAACCAAAGCAAATATCAAGCAACAAGCCAATTTGAACGAACTAATAGACCGCACTGACCAAATGAAAAAGCAAGGGGCAAGTCCTGAAGCACTATACAATATGCGTCGAGAATTGGTTGGAGAGGCAGCAGCTGGTAGGCTGGCGAGTGTCGATCAAGAAGATGATAATTTTGACAAACGTTTTAATCAGTATCAAGCACAGAAGCAAGGCATCATGAGCCAAAATCCTGACAGCTCGCAAGCTAATCAGCAGCTGATGCAACTTGAGCAGCAGCTATTCAGCGACACAGAGCGTAAGCGTTTGGAAGCTTATGCAGCGATGCAAGAAAGTAACTCACCATAAGCAGGGTTCAAAATTAAGCGTTGGGTTGTTCCACAAGCAATTTCTAATGTATTCGTTTTATTAAGTACAAACTATACTATAAGTACTAATGAGTAGCAGGTAACGGTCTAACTATCAATAGTCGTTAGCAAAATGTCTATACGTAAAAACAAACTAGGATTAAAGTCCATACATAACACTGCATGACACTCACGCACTATCACGTCATAATCACTTCACTGTTTATTCAGTTCCGCTATATAATTTATTTATATAAAGTCACAACAAAAACATTATAAATCTATTGATAATACGATCAGCAACGCGTGGGCATTGTTTGGTTGCATTTTATAGCGCGTAATAATTTTTATAGCGTCACTACTATAATAATTTTAATAAGTCGATTTTAATCATAATAGGAGTTCATATGAAAAACTTAAGTAAAGTCATGATGGCTAGTGTATTAGCAGTAGGCACGCTTGCTGCCGGTTGCCAAACGGCACAGACTATTACAGCACCAGTCACTCAGCCTATCACCTCGAACGCACTACAAGCCTACAATTGGCAATTGGTTGATGCCAAGCGTACTAATGGTGCGCAAATCACACAATTATTCTACAATTCAGCAAAACCGTTGACCCTGAGTTTTAACAAATACGATGGTAATGATCGCGTCACCTTTATGAATACTTGTAATAACATGGGGGCTGAATACAGTGTCGTTAATGGCAATGTTCAATTAAACAATGTTCTTAGCACCATGATGGCATGCCCTGAGCCACAAGCCAGTTTTGATACAGCGACAATGGCAACGGTACAAGGTAAATATAGCCTTAATAAAAACGCTAA
>JBBSUA010000200.1:0-4466 GCA_038235315.1 Pseudomonadales bacterium
AATTGATTACGGAGAGGCTATCGATGTGGGTAGTCTTTATAAAAAATTCAATGCAATGAGAGATGAGCATTTAATCGTACAAGAAGATAACTATGGAGAGCTAAATAAGCAGCTATTTAATAGCGCTTATCAAGATATTTTAGACATCTGTAATTTATGGGAAACTCGTTATCCTAAAATAAGAATTGAAGTATATGGAAGTCTCGCTTACAACGGTGAAAGTTTAGAGACTCAAGCAAACAATATTAATAGTCAATATGAAGCAAATATATTGGAAATTTTAAAATTTGATAGACCTGAAGTAGAATGTGACAACTATAAAAGTTCTACGCTAAAAAGACTTTTGAAATGGATAAAGAGTTTTTAAAGGGCGTTGTTCTATTAGACGTTGGGTGTTTTTCACGCACTGATAATGTTTGCTGCGGATCGTAATGACAGTCATTATATTAGGATATATAGTAAATGAAATTGAGTAATAGCTTTAGTGGTGCATTAAGAACTTTCGTTTATTTTATGTCTAGTGGTTCTCAGAATACACTTAAAGGCGTTGATTACTTAGATTTATACGGAAATGAACCAAGTGCTATAGAACAGGTTTTTGCAATTTATGTCAACGTGTTGATGTTGGACAAAAATGGTGATGTTTTGAACGCTAAATATGCAGAAAAACGTGCAACTGATTATCTACGAGCATACTGTGACCTTAGTTTCGAGGTTGATCCACCATATGAAGATTGGGAGACCAATTTGTATTCACCTCCACCCCTTAACGATCAAATTTGAAGCTAGCGTAGGCTGAGCTTTTAGTTCAGCCTACAAATGCCGAAGCTTAATCCTAACGCAAGACTAAGCCTTGTAGCGTTCTGATTTAGAATACAATTTCTAAGCAATAAGGATCTCCCAAATGAGCAAAAAAATCAGCCTAATTTTTCCGCATCAACTGTTTGCTGATACCTCACTTTGGCAGGATGATTGCTACCTTATCGAAGAAGATCTGTACTTCACCCAGTACCCCTTTCACAAACAAAAGCTAGTCTTGCATCGTGCTAGCATGAAAGCTTATGAGCAGACCCTAATTAATGCTGGCAAGACGGTACATTATATTGAGTCAACCCATGAATATAGCGATTGTCGTCAGCTGATTGCTAGCTTTATTAGTAGCAAGAATGACCCTGACAATGACGACAGCATCGAAAAAATATATTGTATTGACGTGGTTGATGATTGGCTGAGAATGCATATTCAGCAAGCCATTCTAGAGGCTGATATTGGTTTTGATGTCTCCCCTACGCCGATGTTTCTCAACCCTCTACCCGTGTACTGCGACTTCTTTAAAAAGAAGCGCCTATTTCATCATGACTTCTATATTGAAGCTCGCAAGCGTGAAAACATTCTCATAGATGATGAGCAAAATCCTATTGGTGGTCAATGGTCATTCGATGAAGACAACCGTAAAAAATACCCGCGTAAAGAGATACCACCTGTTGTAAATTTCCCTAAGCTGAATGACTATTACAGCGAAGCTATGACTTACGTTGATGAGCACTTTAGCAAGCATTATGGCGAGATAAATCCAGACTTTCGTTACCCGACGACCCACGATGAGGCGGAAGAGTGGCTAGAGAGTTTTCTATCTGAGCGCTTTAAAGACTTTGGCAAATATGAAGATGCGATGGTCGATAGCGAGCATATCTTGCATCATAGCGTATTGACACCGATGCTTAATACAGGCTTATTAACGCCACAGCAAGTGATTTCCCGTACTCTAGAGATTAGCGAAGAGTATGATATTCCTATCAATTCTCTTGAAGGTTTTATTCGGCAGATTATCGGTTGGCGCGAGTTTATGTATGGACTCTATGAGTCAGTTGGACGTAAGCAACGCAGCACTGACTTTTGGGGCTTTACTCGTAAAATACCAAAGAGCTTTTATACGGGTGATACAGGTATTGTCCCTGTCGATGAGACTATTAAAAAGGTATTGAAAACAGGTTACGCGCATCATATTGAGCGCTTAATGATATTTGGCAACTTTATGCTGCTCTGTGAGTTTGACCCTCATGAGGTGCATCAGTGGTTTATGGAGCTGTTCATAGATGCTTACGATTGGGTGATGGTGCCCAATGTTTATGGCATGAGTCAATTTGCCGATGGCGGACTGGTGGCGACTAAGCCTTATATTAGCGGTAGCAACTATATTAATAAAATGAGCAATTATCAGGTCAAAGTAAAAGGCGAACCTGTCGAGTGGGCAGCGATATGGGATGGGCTGTTTTGGCGCTTTATGCACGTTCATCGCGATTTTTTTAGTAAGAATCCGCGCATTGGTATGCTGCTTGCCATGTGGGATAAAATGGATAAAAACCAGCAGCAAGGGCATCTTGATAACGCCGAGCGGTTTTTAGCTAAGCTTGACGCCGAGGTTTAGCAATAAGTACACGTTACGCTATCGCTATTTATTTCTCTAGACTGGCTATAGTAGTATCTAAATCAATATTAATTATGTCATTAGCATTTGAATAAATAGAACACAACAGGATTATCATGTATATAAAAGATAAAGTTGCTCAAGAGATTACGAGTAATAAACTAGCTACACCTAAGATTATATTTTTTGATATTGACGATACTTTGAGTCGTAAAGGTATCATCGCCGAACATAATAAGGCAACACTAGAGCAGCTTGCTAGCACTGATATCAAGCTAATAATCTCCACAGGACGCTCTAGAGCGATCTTACCTCCTGATATTTTAGCATTGCTAGACGCCGATGTACTGGACGCTATTATTTGTATGAATGGTCAATATAGCTTTAACAAAAACGGCATCATCAGCCATTACCCTTTATCAGAGTCGCAGACTTCTAGAATCGTAAAGCTCTGTCAGACCAGTAATCTCATTCATAAATTTGACTCAGCGACTCATATCGCGTGGTCAGCTGAAAATGAGCGTTTGCGTGAGTATAATTCGATAACGCCTAATTCTATCCTTGATCCTGACTATTATAAAACCAATACGGTTTATCAGTGTTCGGTATTTTTTACTAATCAAGAAGATAAAATGCATGATGTGGATTTTGCTCAAGATGATTTAAAGCTAGTGCATTGGCACACTGTAGGCGCAGATATCTTACCAGCGAATGCCTCAAAAGCTCGTGGTATTATAGATGTCTGCCAACATTATGCGGTTGATCCAAAGGACTGTATGGCGTTTGGTGATGGCATGAATGATTTAGAAATGTTTGACTTAGTTGGCTTCGCGGTAGCGATGGGTGATGCGCAACCCGCTTTGATTGAACGTGCCGACTTTGTCACAGGTACTATCGAAGAGTATGGCATACAAGCGGTGCTTGATAAATTCCATGTAGGCTCTTAGGACGGAATTTTATCTCTGTTTTAGGCTAGGCTTTCAACCTAGTCTTATAATTTTACAAGTTTTTGTAGGGTGCGCTTAGCGCACCACAACTCAAGCATTACTAAAAAGTCTCTACGGCATCGTCAAACCACCATCAACGGCGATAGATTGACCCGTGATAGCTGCACTCAAATCTGATGCCATTAGCAATACTGAATTGGCAAAGTCGGCAACTGAAGTCGCTTGACGCAGTGGCGTCGTCGTCGCGATATAATCAAAGACTTCCTCAGTCGTTAAGCTGCTAGCATCAGTCGTTTTGAGTAGCCCACCAGCTAATAGATTGACTCGAATACCATACTGCCCAAGCTCCGCTGCCAAGTTGCGCGTCAGACCAATTAGCGCTGATTTGGCGGTAGTATAATCGTAATAAGTGACCACTGGATTATAGACAAGGTTGGTTGAGATATTGATAACCTTACCCATCTGTTGGGATTTCATTTGTGGCAAGACTGCTTGTACCGTGTTGACCGCACCTTTGACGATACCATCTATCTGCTGTGAGAAATGCGCCCACTTTACGGTTTCGATACTGGTATAGTCCGCGCTTGGATTAAACTGATAGCTTGGCAACGCATTATTCACTAATACATCGATACGCCCGAAACGCTCGATAACTTCCGCTGCCATCGCTTGCATTTGTGCCAAATCGGTCACATCGCCTTTATAAGCAAAAGCTTGTCCTCCAGCCTTTTCAATATCAGCGACTAATTTTTCAGCAGCCTCTTTACTATTCAGATAATTGACGCAAACGCTCGCGCCTGCTGCTGCCATTTGCTGAGCGATTTGCGCACCGAGACCTCGACTGGCACCCGTGACGATGACGACTTTATCAGTTAGTAGCGCGGGAATAGCGGCTTGAATTTGACTCATTATAGTTATCCTTAAGTATAGTTATTTATAGCCTGTGCTTATAATCGATGATTCAAAACATCGCCAATCATAGCACGATTGATAGTTTCAAAATAAACCTACGACAATTGGATTAAGACACTTGCCCTTTAAATATTGCTAGATAGCAACCATAAAGAGATAAGTTTATCGATTTGCCTTGT
>JBBSUA010000201.1:0-4450 GCA_038235315.1 Pseudomonadales bacterium
AGGTCGTGGTACCGATATTATCTTGGGTGGTAATTGGCAATCATTTATTGAAGATCCTGAGTCGGTCAGTACTGATGAGATGAAGCGTCTAAGAGCTGAATGGCAAATTAAGCATGATCAAGTCGTCGCCGCAGGTGGATTGCACATTGTCGGCTCTGAGCGTCATGAATCCCGTCGTATTGATAATCAGTTGCGTGGTCGTGCTGGACGTCAAGGTGATCCGGGGATGTCACGTTTCTTTTTATCATTAGAAGATGACCTGATGCGGATTTTTGCAGGTGATCGTGTCGTTAATATGATGCGCGCCATGGGTCTCAAAGAAGATGAGGCCATTGAGCATAAAATGGTATCGAAGTCGATCGAAAACGCTCAAGGTAAAGTTGAGAGTCGTGACTTTGATGCGCGCAAAAACTTATTGAAATACGATGACGTCGCTAATGAGCAGCGTAAAGTTATCTACGGTCAGCGCGATGATCTGTTGGCGGATATGGACTTATTGCCCGCTCTTGAAGTGATGCACAACGACGTTTATAACGCTATGATCAACCAGTTTATTCCGCCAGGCTCTGTCGATGATCAATGGAACGTTGACAGCTTAGAGGATGAGTTGGAAGATGAGTTCAAACTCTACATGCCGATTAATGACTGGTTAGATGAAGATCGTCGTTTAGATGAAGAGGCATTACGCGCAAAAATTATTAAGACCGCGCTTGAGCATTATCATGGTCGTCGCGAGCAAATGGGAGATAAGAATGCCGCTCAGCTTGAGCGTCACTTTATGCTTCAAAGCTTAGATAAGCATTGGAAAGAGCATTTAACCCAAATGGATCAGTTGCGTAAAGGTATTCACTTGCGTGGCTATGCACAAAAGAATCCTGAGCAAGAATACAAGCGTGAGTCGTTTGAGCTGTTCCAAATGATGCTTGGTGCGATTAAGTCTGAAACCGTACAAGATCTATCACGTGTACACATCCCAACCAAAGAAGAGCTTGAAGCATTAGAAGCGCAGCAACGTGCTGATCATGAGCATATGAAAATGCAATTTGAGCACGATGGTGTCGATAACTTAGATGTTTTGGACAGCTTAGAGGGCTCAAGTAATCAAAATCAAAGTGGACGCGCGAGTCAGATGCGAGTCAATCTTGCTGGTAGCGTTGCAGGTACAGCAGCCAGCCTTCTCGACAAAGAGCCTAATCCGTATGCAGGCATGAATATCAGCCGTAATGCAGCTTGTCCTTGTGGATCAGGTCTTAAATATAAGCAATGCCATGGCAAAATATAGCTAGCGGTTATTATATTGTTTAAAGCTGAGTGCATTACTTGGTAAAAAAGTCTCTATCTACGGTTTAGATAGGGGCTTTTTTTATGCTTTTGCTTCATGATCCAATGTATCCGTTTTATTAAGTATTAACTATAGCCAATGAAAAGTAATATCGATACATCACGTACTGCTGATATAAATTTTTCTTGCCTGCTGTGCCTACGCAGACAGAGGCTGCAAAAAATCTATATCAGCAGTATCGTAGCGTTTTTGAAATACTTTCACTATATATAATAACTGCATTCGTAGCCATTGCTTACAAATTCAACATAGGCGTGAATATGCGGACACGCTATAGTGTTTAGCATCTTACTGTAGGAGTAGAAAATGAGTTTAGGATCATTAAAAAAATTACGTACTTCTGTGATGATTACCGGATTGCTGGTGGGAGCACTTAGTGTTAGTGCTTGTCAAAAAGACCCTGAGCCTGAATCAAGTGTAGACAATGGCGCTAATGCAGAAGAGTCGATACCGATGTCAGCGGAACCTGCAGAACCGAACGATACGGTAATTGCGACTGGCGATGCGACTCTAAACGAAGTAGAAGCCGATACTATTGCAACAGTCAATACTGGCGTTAGTCAATTGACTTACTTATGCTCGCCTGAGCTAAAGGTAGAAGCAACTTATAAAGATACAGATAATCAAGTGGTTCTAGTTACGGACAAAGGCACCATAACCTTGACTAAGACCAATGACGGAACCAATCCTGAGGTATTTGAAGTTGCAACGGGTATTGATGGCGCAAAAGGTTTTACGCAGTGGCGCGTGGCTCACAAAGAGCGTGCAACAGGCGTTATACGCACAGCAGGTGCTGATGAGTCCAACGTTACTACTTATGAGTGTAATAAAGTATAATAAGACATATGATAGAATCCTTGTCTAGCGAGAACAATTGGTTTTTTTAAATATAATTCTTTCAGCTAAGAAACAGGCATAAAAAAAGCAACGCTGACGTTGCTTTTTTTATGCCTGTTTTTTGTATTGCTTGCAAATCTGAATTTACTCTTTAGGCAGACGTGTTTCCTCATGATCTAAAAAGCCTTCTTCTATGACTTCTAATTCTTCATGTTGGAGTTCAACTTGAATGCTGTCAGTATGCGTATGCGTGGTTTTATTAACTGCGATTTCTTGAATAGCATAAGTTTCTTTAGTCACAGTCGCAACTTGTCGAGATAGTATAATTTCGACTGGTACATCGCTGATTTCTATTTGCTTACCATTAATAGTTACTACTGCTTTACTGTCTAACGAAGGCTCAACATGACGTAAGATGTCTTTATCATCATAGTTACCTGATAACAGATCTTGGCTTTCTGCATTATTATAGGTAGTTTGGATAGTGATATATTCTTCAACTAATTCAATAGGTACTTCAATGGTCTTTGTGCGTGTGTGCTTAGTGACGGTTACTTTACCAACATCTAAGCGCTCTTTATTAACCACAGGGCGTTCTTCCAATAACTCTAAATAGCCATCACTTTGTCTATTCATATCGTCAGCCGTCTGCGTATTAGCAAGATCAGTAGGAGGTAAAGTAGAATTTAAATGGTTATTATCATCAATACTCATAGCTGTGTTCCTTATTATTAATTATTAATTTAAAGCGTTAAATGGGAACTTCTATCTTAACTCAAAACAAACTTGAAATACGGCACAAGATTAGCATTATTAGCCTTATGACATAAAAGAGAGGGACACAAAAGAAAGCGACATAAAAAAAGACCAGAGACATGCTCTAGTCTTAATTTACTGAGTTTGTGTTCTCAACTATTAACGGTCATTTATAGATTAGTGCGAAATAAGTTATTACATGCCACGAGCATTTCGTACGTCTTCAGCGGTAATATCATCATTGTCATACAAAGCACCATTGGCATCAACGACATTACCATCACGATCAACATCTAACTCTTCACGCTTGATAGTTTCGACGAGAGTTTCAGTGCGATGTTCAGTCTTTTTGCCGACATTTACTTCTTCTGATACATAAGTCTCTTTACCAACACGAGCGCGCTCTGCTTCTAGTTGTACTTCTACAGTCTCATTACCATTAACATCGCCAATGCGTTTGTCAGTGGGGCGATCTACATTAGTACGTTCGATATGAGCATGCTCTTCTTCTAGCTCTACTTCTACGTTACGCTCTTCAGTCACTACGTGCTTACCGACTTTTACTAAACCCGCTACGATGCGATCTTTATTTACGGTTAGGCGTTCTTCTAGTAGCTCTAGCGTGTTTGGTGCATTGTAAGCAGTATCTGCAATTTCCATACGCTCTTCGGCAGGGATAGTGTCAGCGACGAATGTTTTACGATCATTCTCATACTGCTCTTTATAGCTGTATTGATAGTCATGGTCGTACTGCTCCATGGCCTCAACTTGTGATTTGGTTAAGCTATCAAAAAATACATCATCACCAACGATACGAGCTAGACCTGCTGGTACAAGCACTTCTTTTGAGCTAAACCAACCGCCTGCATCAACGATTAAATAACGGATACGACCAGTAGTATCTTCTACTAGTGCACCATCGATTTTACCAATTTTCTCTTCATCGACGCCATAAGCAGTTTTGCTTGTTGGATCGTAGTAGTCATCACCAATTAGGTCACGGTGAGTGGCTTGAATATCTTGTAAACGGATTAGTTGGCTCATTATTATCTTCCTTTTATATGAGTAAATAAATGCTAGTTAATAAAGTTAAATCTCAAAACAATAGCGCTAAAAACTCACGCTACTTATATATCTATTGTTGATGAGCTTATGGCAAATTAAGTATTCATTTTATTTTGCCGTTTGGACATCTGTGAGAAGAGCAGTATTTCCTTTCTCATAGCTGTTTGCTCAACTTGTAATTATCGTAACACTCAAGTTTTGGATGGAGTATATAAGTGAAGTAGCAAAATGTGCGACTGACGTAATTGCGTGTAATAGGCTGTAAGCGTTATAACATCGTACTGGTATAACTTAACGCTTTTTTACAATGGGCGAGATACAGTGCCTTTTTTAGGAGAATGACATAAAAAAACCGCACTGTATGTCGACAGTACGGTGATAAAAGATGAGTGAACAATAAGTATCGCTATAAGCTTTGGCTAACTATAAGTGCAGAGTCAGAGATATCAT
>JBBSUA010000202.1:0-4430 GCA_038235315.1 Pseudomonadales bacterium
CCCGCCAAAAGACACGGCAGACAATATGTCAACTGAAAAGACAAAGACTGTTAAATCTAAAAAATAGAAAAGATATCTAATCTCAACTAAGTGATATTACTTTAGCCTTTTATTAAAAAGCCCTTTATTAAGAAGATTACTATGAGCCATAAACCTTCTGTATCTACTATAAAAAGAATATTATTAAGTCACTCGTCATCGCTAATAACAAGCAAATCTAAGCGACCAGCATATCTAAATATGAGTATGGTTTTAATGGTAGTAACGTTAACTATTCCAGCTTATGCTGAGGACTATCGTGAGCCGACAACAGCAGTAGATGTAACCGCACCCATTGCCGCGCTATCAACATTGAGCAGTCTCGATAATGTCAAGCCACTACAAGTCACCGTACCAAATATTGAGCACTTCAAAACTAAGACTGGCATTCCTGTCTCATTTGTACGCACCACCGCTTTGCCTATTGTCGATATCGACCTACGCTTTAATGCTGGTAGCGCGCGTGATGCGAGCATTCGAGCGCAAGGCTTTGGCATTGCTAACATGACGGCGACTATGCTCACTCAAGGCACCAAGAGCTTGGACGAGAATGGGTTTACGCGCGAGGTAGAGACTTTAGGAATCAATTTAAATAGCAGCGCCTATAAAGATATGTTTATCGTCTCGCTACGCAGTCTCTCTGATGATGAGCATCTACTTCCAGCAGTTGATTTGATGACGCAAATGCTGAATGAGCCCACTTTTGATCAGCAAATTCTATCGCGTAATAAAGCGCGTTTACTGGTCGGTTTGCAGCAACAAAAACAAGACCCTGGCAGTCTTGCCAGCTTAGCTTTTGATAAGGCGTTATATGGCACGCATCCCTATGCTCACCCATCTTCTGGTACGCTCGATACCGTACCTAACATTGAGAAAAAAGATCTAACAGACTTTCAAGCTCGCTATTTAGTCGCTGCTAATGCGTCGCTATCCATGACTGGTAATCTCACTTTGGATCAAGCAAAGCACATTGCTGAGAGCGTCACGAGTAATTTACCTAAGGGTAAAGCTGCCGCCACTTTACCTGAGCCAAAGGCTCTAACCAAAGCTCAATATATTCATATTCTTTTTCCCAGTACTCAAACGACGATATTGATGGGACAGTTGGGTGACAAACGTGCCACTGATCCCAAGGCGCAGCAACAGCAAACCAACTTTGCAATTGGCAATGACGTATTGGCAGGGGGTGATTTTAATGCGCGTTTGATGACCGAAATCCGCCAAAATTTAGGCTACACTTATGGTATCTCAGGCGCTATGAATCCAATGCTAGCGCGCGGCCCTTATCAGATCAGTTTTGCGGTACGTAATGAAAAAGCCCGAGCAGCAATTGATGCCAGCTTAGGCGTTATTAACGATACGTTGGATAAGGGAATCACTAACGATGAGTTGCGATTAACCACAGATAATCTGAAAAATAGCTTTCCGATGGGTTTTGCGAGTAATGCTGGAATTAATGGTTTACTAGGTATGATGAACTTTTATAAGCTGCCTGATAATTATCTGACTGACTATATGATGCGCATTGATAACGTACAATTAGCCGGTGTCAATCAAACCTTGCGAGACACACTGACTCCCAATAAGTTCTTGATTGTGACGGTTGGGCAGGATGACCCCTTCTCTACAACGAATGTCCAACCTTAGTTTTAGGGATACTTACTGAGACGCAGAATAAACAACGCTATTTTTGTAGGTATTTTCATTATTCTATTTGTAAAAAATCAGTCCGTAACTGTAATTTTAACATTATAATTTAAACGTTCAGGTTTAATATCAGCACCATTATAAGCCAAGCGAATAACGTGCTTATCAAAGGATTCAACCTTATAGTCACCGTTAGCAAAATTATGTAATGCAGGCACAATCAATAACGCTTCGATTTGACTGTTGTTGGTGTTGACAGCAATAAGCTGACCTTCACGCAGATATAAGAAGTAGTCGCAATGATCATTTACCATTACCTCAGATACACGGTTAATGATATTACTACCTCTGTTTTTTTGTATTAATTTTGGGCAGACATCTGTACGCTTGGCCGCTAAGCGTGCATAAGAGTTTGTGATACTATCTTCAATTTGGGCGCTGTCCTGCTGGTTTGGTTCGACCACTGATGTTTGTGTAGAGGCTGGAAAATCAGTGGATGAATCTGGACTACAGGCAGTAATGATAGGGATTGCTAAGACGGCACCAGCTAATGATATCAGACGAAAAAAACTGAATGTGCTCGAGACTGTCAGAATGGACCAAAAATCTTTCATAAATTTCACTTATATCAAAATCTGCGTTCTTATTATCTATAATAAAAACGTAGCCATAAAATTAAACAATACTTTATCTTTATTAAAACACGTTTTCGTATTCGGTCTCACTATTTTAGTGACCTGTTAGTCTAATACCCTATTCTAGTAATGGTATTTTTAGTACTGACGTTTTTAGTACCGACATGCCGAATTGCTGCTGACGTGATTAAACCCCCATTTACGATAGCCTTGGGTGTCTAAATGAATGGCTCCGGTTGAGTATAATCCCAAACCAAAATTATAAGACTGTCCTTGATACTGCCAAAACTGACAGAGACTATCTTGCATATTGCTAAGCCGCCACAAATCATTTTCATATTCAGGAACCCAAATATCTATCGCGCCAGCAGTCATGTGCTTGCTACTATTTGCACCGCCAGCACAATCATTCAACCCAGGACTACGATAAGCTGAACGTATCTCGCTGCTTGCTGGTAGGACACCTTGGCTTTTTAAAGTACTATACAGCTTTAAAGTCGGGACTATATTCGACCACAACTCTTGGGGAGGCAGCTGATAAGGCTCATAGCCACATTTATCCCAGCTACGAGCCGTGGTCAAAAGTTGCTCAAGCGGTGGTACATTCCTTGCGCCGACTTGTGAGCTAAGATAACGCTGAAAACTGGTGACTTGTTGAGCACGGAAGCGATCGCTATTTAGCCAAGTATTAAAATTCATATCCATATTGTAGTTGGTTGTATTATAAATCGTGTTATACGCAGCATTCTCATTTGACGCGCGCCTGCTAGTGATAACGCGTTTATTTTCCTCAATTGATAGCTTGGCATCAAAATTGAACTCTTTTTCCTTTTGCTCTATCAAACCTTGCATGCTGTCGTTGCTTAACATGGTAGCGCCAGTATTATTACTTATAGTGCTAGCAGAAGGTCTAATATATACACTGCTGTTATTGCCCTCATCGTTATAACGCACTTGAATACGACGTTCGTTAGTATCGTTTAGTATTGCTGCATGTGCGCCCACACTACTCGCAAAAATAATAAACACTGTTATAGGTTTTATGGCAGAAGTCAAAACAGAAGAATGACTACGTTTATGTTGAGAATGATCTAAACCGCTGTAGCCGATTATCTGCTTGCAAAAAGGCTTACTAACGCTTTTATTGATATTTATCATAGGAGGCATCTAGTACTAAAAACATGTTATCGATACTATCAAATTTTACACAGGCAAGCTAAACTATTGCTTCTCATCATTGCCAATACGTTCTTTATTAACATTTATCATCATGATTTTTTATAATTAAGAGACTTTATTACTTATTGTCATCATGTCAGTTTATTGCTGTTACTTTATATAGTCATTTCTCATTGTCTCCCATGTCCACTTTTATAGTTACACTTGCTTATGTCATCTAACCCGCAATATCGTTTTTCACGTCAAAGCCATCATTTTAGCCAGCGTCATGAACCGACGCTGTGGCAGCGCATTCATATTGACCCATGGCTAACGTTGCTCTTGCTAACAATCTGTTGTATTGGGTTGACCATTTTATATAGTGCGTCAACTCAAAATGTCGCTATGGTCATTCGACAGATGGTGAGTTATGGCGTCGCATTTACGGTTATGTTTGCCATGGCACAAGTACCGCCTACCATTTATCGTAGCTTCACGCCCATTTTTTATATCTTGGGATTAGTATTGTTAGTGTTGGTCGATATCATCGGTGAAGTACGGATGGGTGCGCAACGTTGGATCAACTTGCCAGGGTTTGGTAGTGTACAACCATCAGAATTCATGAAACTTGGCATGCCGATGATGTGTGCGTGGTTTTTATCCAGACGCGATTTACCACCGTCACTCTCCAGTGTGTTTATTACTTTGGGAATCATTATTGTACCTGTACTATTAATTGCTAAAGAGCCTGATCTTGGTACCTCGCTGCTGGTGGCAGCAAGTGGCATTTTTGTGTTGTTTTTAGCGGGGCTATCGTGGTGGATGATTTCTGGTGCTCTCGCGTTGTCTATCCCATTGGTCGCCTTTGCTTGGCAATTTTTATTGCATGATTATCAACGTACACGAGTGTTAACATTACTGAACCCTGAAGGCGATGCACAAGGTGCTGGC
>JBBSUA010000203.1:0-4386 GCA_038235315.1 Pseudomonadales bacterium
AGTCGGTAAAAGGCGGCAAGTACGACAAAGTACCAGACGGTTATAGCGGAACCGTTTATATTTGTCCCATGCATCCTGAAGTCAGAGATGTTGAAAATAGTCGCTGTCCCCTATGTAATATGTTCCTCAAACCTGAAGAGTCGGTTGCCGAGATGGCCGAAACAGAAGACAGTCATGCAAACTGTCATAGTCATAACCATAGCATGTCAAACACAGAGGTAAAGTCGGTAAAAGGCGGCAAGTACGACAAAGTACCAGACGGTTATAGCGGAACCGTTTATACCTGTCCTATGCATCCCGAGGTCAGAGATGTCGAGAATAGTGGCTGTCCGATATGTGGCATGGCACTGGAGTCAGAGACGGTTACTATTGGTGAAGAGGATACCTCAGAGCTCGATGACATGACGCGGCGTTTTTGGATTTGTACCGTGCTGACTATACCGCTGTTTTTGTACGCCATGAGCGATATGGTAGGTATAAATTTAGACAGCCTTATTCAGGGCGATATCTCTGGGCAGATTGCGCAATGGATCCAGCTCGCGCTTGCGATACCAGTGGTAGTATGGGGTGCAGCACCTTTTTTCGTGAGAGGTTGGCAATCCATAAAAAGTCGCAACCTAAATATGTTTACCCTAATTGCGATAGGCGTAGGTACCGCGTTTGGTTTCAGTCTGATAGCCACCTTTATTCCGGGCATTTTCCCAGACAGTTTTAGGGATGCCTCCGGTCGAGTCGGTGTTTATTATGAAGCAGCAGCGGTTATCACGACACTGGTACTATTAGGTCAGGTTTTAGAGCTTAAAGCCCGAAGTCAGACCTCTGGCGCAATCCGAGCACTACTTGAGTTGGCGCCACCAAATGCAAGGCGGGTGGATGAGAACGGCGTTGAGACAGAAGTCTCCCTTGACGAAGTCATCAGTGGCGACAAATTAAGAGTTAAGCCAGGAGAGAAACTCCCTGTAGATGGTATTGTGCTTGAAGGCAGTAGCAGTATCGATGAGTCGATGGTGACGGGGGAACCCATTCCGGTCTCCAAAGCACAAGGTGACACGGTCACTGGCGGTACGGTAAATGGTACAGGAACTCTATTGGTTGAAGCGGTCGACGTCGGTGATGATACGGTATTGTCCAAGATCGTCAAGATGGTTGCCGAAGCCCAGCGTAGCCGTGCGCCCATACAGAAACTGGTTGATAAAGTAGCGGGTTGGTTCGTGCCCATTGTTCTTATTTGCTCAGTTATAACCTTTATCGTTTGGGCAGTATTCGGACCTGCGCCAGCGATGGCTTTTGCATTGGTTAATGCTATCGCAGTTTTGATTATCGCTTGCCCCTGTGCACTGGGACTTGCCACGCCGATGTCAATCATGGTGGGCACGGGTAAAGGTGCGCAGAATGGTGTGCTTATCAAAAACGCTGAAGCGTTAGAGAGCATGGAAAAAGTCGATACTATCGTTGTTGACAAAACAGGCACATTGACTGCAGGTAAGCCAGAACTCACCGCAATCGAAGCGCTTGGCGGCTTAGATGAGAATGAGCTGCTTATACTTGTTGCAGCGGTAGAGACTGCCAGCGAGCATCCTTTAGCAGAAGCTATCGTCAATGCTGCAAAGGCAAAATCTCTCGATATGGTCAAAGCAAGCGATTTTAGCTCCACCACAGGTGAAGGCGCGCAGGCACTCGTTAATGGCAAGCAAGTCGCGGTAGGCAACTCAAAGTTCATGAAGCGTCTTGATAGCTTTGACAGTGCGCTTTCAGAACGCGCTGACAAACGCAGGAAAGATGGCGAAACCGTCATGTTCGTCGCCGTAGATGGGCGAGCCGCTGGCTTAATTTCAGTTGCTGATCCCATCAAGCCGAGTACTAGCGAGGCAATATCACTATTGCACAAAGCTGGACTGCGCGTCGTTATGTTGACAGGTGATAATGAAATAACGGCTAAAGCGGTTGCTAGTAAATTGAACATTGACGAAGTACATGCTGATGTCTCTCCAGAGGATAAGAACCGAATTATCAAAGAGCTACAAAGTAGCGGCAAAGTCGTAGCGATGGCAGGAGATGGTATCAATGATGCGCCTGCGCTTGCACAAGCTGATGTCGGTATTGCTATGGGCACAGGTACCGATGTGGCTATGGAAAGTGCAGGTATCACCTTAGTGAAGGGTGACTTAATGGGTATTGTCAGAGCGTATAAACTAAGCCATTCCACCATGCGCAACATTAGGCAAAATCTGTTCTTCGCCTTCTTCTACAATGCGCTTGGTATACCGCTTGCTGCTGGTATACTTTATCCGTTTTTTGGGATTTTACTCAGTCCAATGATAGCGGCAGCGGCTATGAGTCTCTCTTCAGTGTCGGTCATCGGGAACGCGTTAAGATTACGTCGTCTAAAACTATAGTCAGATGAAAATAAAAATGTTATGAGAACTTAAACGCGCTATTGGTATAAATTTTACTGGCGTGCTGAGTTCTCAGAGGCTGCGCAAAATTCATACCAATAGCGCTGTAACACTTTTGTAGTAAACTCACTATATGATGTTGGCGATGTAAAAGACACAGTGACAGTCTCTTATATCAGCAGTACTTGATGTATCGGCATTACTTTTTATTGACTCTATTTTTAGCACTATTACAATTACGGGTTTTATCAAGATCTCAAAATATAAGGATAACGTTATGGGTAGTTTTTCGATTACACATTGGCTGATTTTATTAGTGGTAGTGGTTGTCGTATTTGGCACCGCTAAGCTCAAAAATGCGGGTAAAGATTTAGGCGGCGCGGTCAAGGGTTTTAAAGAAGCGGTTAAAGATGAAGAGACCGAACACGAGCGTAAGAATCGGGTGCTTGATCATGAAAATAGCACGTCAACTTCAGATACCGACTTAAATACGCAGGCAGGCACTCAGGTTGATGATATAGAAATTAGACCTGTCACCACTGAGGATAAGCACAAAGTATAAAAAGTGCCATTAGCTGACGATACTCACTCGCCTATTCATTACTATATTTGACTGTTATGTTTGATATCGGATTTTCCGAGTTACTCTTGTTCGGCGTCATCGCCTTGATCGTATTGGGTCCAGAAAAACTGCCACAGGCTGCACGTACGGCTGGGCAATGGTATGCCAAATTGCGTCGTATGATATCCACCCTACAATCTGAAATAGAGTCTGAGCTTGATCTGGCTGAAACACGAAAACAGATGCAAGATGAGCTGGCAAAAATCCGTCAGACTGAGACAGATATGAAGCGTGAGCTGGCAGAGATGCGTGGTAATATGCAAAAATTTGAAGACTCGCAGAATCAACACTCAGGTGAGCCACAGCAGCCAGTTACTCCTGATGGACAAGATCATCAGCCCAATAGCGCCTCCTCTTTAACCAAACAGGAGGTAGATAAATGAATCTATTTAAACGACAAAAGACCCGACAACAAAAGATAGCGGATACAGAGCTTGAGGCGACAATAGACACGGCTGATAGTCATAAGTCTGATGATGCGCTGAGTGCACTTGGTGACATGCCTATTACGGCGCACTTGATAGAGCTACGCGCCCATTTAATCAAGATATGCGTAGCGGTTTTGATTATATTTTTAGCGTTGGTAGGGTTTTCACGTGAGCTCTATACTCTTCTATCAGACCCTTTGGTTGCTCAGTTGCCTGCTAATTCGACTATGATTGCCACCGATATCACCTCAAACTTTATGGCACCCATTCGCTTGACGATTTTTGTCGCTGCATTTTTAGCGATGCCTTATATCTTGTATCAAATTTGGTCATTCGTCGCGCCCGGTCTTTATAAAAAAGAGAAAAAAATAGCCATTCCGGTGCTACTATCTTCGATATTTCTATTTTATACGGGTGTTGCTTTTGCCTATTTTGTCGTACTCAAAAGCGTATTGAAGTTTTTTATCCTATTTGCGCCACAAAATGTCATACCGATGACCGATATTGACAGTTATTTGAGCTTTGCTCTCAAGTTGTTTATGGTTTTTGGGATCACTTTTGAGATTCCAGTAGTTACTTTACTATTGATATTAGTTGGGATTGTATCTACCAAAAGTCTTGAGGATAAGCGTCGTTATATCATTGTCGGTTGTTTTGGGGTTGCAGCAGTGGTGACACCGCCTGATGGGGTATCCATGTTATTGTTGGCAATTCCAATGTGGCTATTATTCGAGCTGGGATTGTTTTTAGCAAAGATATTGATTAAAGATGAACTAAGTATTGATTTAACCTCAAAAAATGAAACATAAAAAATTCACTAACCTCACCTTAAATGCATCAAACCTTTCTGTTTTTAATGTTTACTAGGGTAGGTCAGCGAAATTACTCCACTTAGCGATGGAATTTAAATGCAACATCTAGCCAGCAATAATGACAAAAC
>JBBSUA010000204.1:0-4341 GCA_038235315.1 Pseudomonadales bacterium
AAAGTGAGTCAACAACGATACTTTTTTTTGCCATTGCGGCATCACAACGGCAGTAGGCACTTTAATCAACAACCGATTTAATACACGGGCAAGCATCCAACACAACAGACTCAGACCAAAAGCTTTATGTAAATTAATATATAAGTCCTGATCAGTATTTTGGTATAACAGCATGAGTAGCCAAGTTACCAGCAACAAAATCGCACTTATCCAGTGAAATATTCGGCTGCTCATTGGCCATTTTTGCACTTGTATTACCTTTTCCATATATCACCTCATATATAAATATATTTTCGTTATTATTAGGTTTTTCAGAAGCAACTTAATATGGCGATTTTTCATAGGCATAGTAAATTTCTAAGAGCATTCAAATATTGTTTTATGCTTGTCCTGAATATATTGCTTGATAACCAATAGAATCAAAGTACGTGGCGGGTTATTTAAAATAAAAAGCGCAATCAGTAATTGCTGTTATAAGTATTCCATGTAGAAGGACACTGATTGACACTTGGGGATGAGTATGAGCTTGGTTCTGTTAAGAAAGTGTTAAGGCAAAATTAATTTATAGAAATTATTAAAAAAATGATGTCTTAACGCTTTCTTAATAGCGGGGTGGTTACTATAAGTTAAGGGTGTAGCAAATACAGTGCTATCTCCCAACTACTCAAAAAGGAAGCACTCATGTCTACTTCTCCTCAAATACTCGTAACAGAAAGTAGCACATCCAAACCATCAAAGTATGCCAACATGCTCAATAAAGTACCTGAAATTACTTTGGTGTTTTGGCTTATTAAAATGATGTCGACCACTGTCGGTGAAACAGCTGCCGACTTTATGATTTTTAATTTTAAACTAGGGTTGCCGATTACCTCCTTGATCATGACAGCGCTTTTCCTGATTGTTTTGGTCATACAGCTAAAAGCTAAAGAATATATCCCATGGAAATACTGGCTAACGGTAGTATTCGTCAGCATTCTAGGAACGCTTATCACTGATAATATGACTGACAATCTAGGGATACCATTATCGGTTTCAACCATAGGTTTTAGTGTGGTGCTAGCAGTAGTGTTCGCTATTTGGTACGCCCGTGAAAAAACCTTGTCTATCCATCACATTGATACCTTTCCTCGTGAGCTATACTATTGGGTCGCCATCCTAGCTACTTTTGCACTAGGGACTGCTGCAGGCGACTGGTTTGCAGAAGGGCTTAATATTGGTTACCAAAACTCCACTCTTATATTCGCTGGTGGCATCGCTCTGATTGCTGCAGGATTTTATGCATTAAAGCTTAATAGCGTCTTGTGCTTTTGGTTGGCCTATATCTTGACTCGTCCACTAGGAGCAGCACTTGGTGATTGGTTGTCACAACCACTCAAAAACGGTGGGTTAGATTTGGGCGTTGCTACTATAAGTATTGTCTTCTTATTAATGATTGTGAGTCTAGTGGGTTACGAGACCTACAAAAAAAGCAAATTAAGATAGTAACTAAATCTGAAGTTAAGCTAATTTCTGCTATCAGAAAATGCTATATATGAAATATCTAATAAATTTGGACATTAAATTCATAGGAGGTTTCAAGCGTGCAGTTTTAGCATTGTTGAAGTCGCTCGATTGGTAACGTAAATAAAAAATAATGAGTGTATGGACATAATGAAAATAAAAATCAACTGGCATTGGCTGATCGCACTCATTGTCATCGTCGTTTTTACTATGGCTTCTAAGTCGCTTTATCATATGGCGCATACCTTAGACGTAGCACAGATGAAGTCTGTGATTTTAGCAACGCCACCATTAACAATGCTTAAAGCTGTCATAGTTGTGATTCTCGCTTATATACTATTAAGCGTTTATGACTTAATTGCTATACGCTACCTCAAAGTTAAAATACCTTATCTAAAAGTTATGAATACCTCTCTAACTGCATTCTCCATTGGTCATACCTTAGGGGTGTCTATGCTGTCAGCAGGCGCTGTACGCTTTCGCTACTATGGCAAATACGGTATTGAGAGTGCACCGATAGCCAACATCATCTTGCTAGTATCTTTAGCCTTTGGTTACGGGATGATGACCGTCATTGGCGCATCTTTGCTAGTTAATCCGCATATGCTAGCGCAATTGCTTGATACCGTTCCTATGTTTAACAAGGTATCGCCGTTGGTGTTCAGAGTGATTGGCATCGTTATCTTAGCGCTGATTGCTGCTAGCGTCATATTCGCCGGCAAGCTAGGACGAGCATTTTCTATCAAGCAATGGCAGCTACACTTACCACCTGCGATAGTACTGCTGAAATTGATATTTCTTGCCGTGATTGATATTGCTTTAGTCGCCTATATTATTCATATCTTGTTACCTGCCAGCATGACCGTCAGCTATTTAGAGGTTTTCTCAGCTTACGTACAGTCTATTACTGTCGGTATCATCAGTCATGTTCCAGGCGGGCTTGGCGTATTTGAGCTGTCTATGGTGGCCTCATTACCGCAAGTGGACAAGACGACCTTATTATCAGTATTGCTATTATTTCGTATTCTTTATTACCTCATACCCTTTGTGCTCGGCTTATTGTCATTCTTTTTGCATGAGGCTTACATACGCTCAGGTATCGATGCCACTAAAAAACGTAAAATTCTACCTAGCATATGGGTGCCACAGCTACTTGCTTTAGCAACTGCTGGTTTAGGTATTACTATGCTCGTGCTAAGCATTCTACCGCCTGATGCTGATCGAGAATTGCTATTAGGTGAGTTCATACCGATACCTATTATCGAAACCTCTTATCTACTTAATACACTCATGGGTTTTGCTCTGATTGTACTTGCGCGTGGACTACATCAGCGTCTCAACGGTGCATGGCATCTATCAATGTGGCTGTTAGGGCTATCCGTAGTGACTTTGATGGTCAAACACTTAGAAATCGAAGTAGCCGTTATTTGTTTTTTATTATTAGGTGTAGCCTATTTAAACCGTAGCTACTTTAATCGTCAGTCTAATTTGATGAGCTTACGCTTAAATTCACAAACTCTCGTTCTATTATCAGTATTTTTAATCAGCCTATTTTGGGTTGGCATGTATGTTTACCGCCATGAAGCCTATAGTCCAGATTTATGGTGGAATGTGTCAGGTGATGGAGGTGCACGCTTCTTACGCTCATATGCAATGCTCGCTATATTGACGGTTGCTTATGCGCTATTTAGCCTTATTAGGTTTAAGAAACCACTACCAAGCTTACCTACTCAAATAGAGCTTACCCAAGCTGAGCATGTTGCTCGTCAATCTGCTTACTCAGTGGCAAATTTGAGCTTATTAGGTGATAAGCAGCTGCTATTTAGTAACTCTAAAAATAGCTTTATCATGTATCAAACTCAGGGTAGAAGCTGGATCGTTATGTCTGATCCCATAGGTGATGAAAGTGAATTTGGCGTATTGATTGAGAGATTTATTGAATTGTGTCAAAGTTTTGGCGGGACTTGTGTCTTTTATGAAGTCAGTAATAGATATCGGCATCTATTCAACGAGAACGGCATACAGTTTTTAAAAATCGGTGAAGAAGCTATCGTTAACTTAGACACCTTTAGCCTACAAGGAAGTAAGAACTCTAAATTCCGTCAAGTTATCAGTCGAGCTACTAAGGATGGCCTTAGCTTTGAAGTCATACCGCAACAGCAAGTTTCTGCATTATTTGGAGAATTAAAAATAGTTTCTGATATATGGCTCGAGGATAAAAAATCAATAGAAAAAGGCTTCTCGCTTGGCTATTTTGATGAAGATTACTTGAAGCATTTTGATTGTGCAGTGGTGAAATACCAAGATGAAATCGTCGCCTTTGCTAATATCTGGCAAAGTGGTCAAAATAATGAGTTGTCTATTGATTTAATGCGCTATAAAGAGGTGCAAAATAGCGAAGGTAAAGCTGTAAAAAGCATGATGGATTATCTATTTATTAGCCTATTTATATGGGGTAAAGAGGTTGGCTTTCGTCAATTTAGTTTAGGAATGGCACCGTTTACTGGGTTTGAGCCCCAATATAATCCTAAGACTAACCCTACAGTTGAAAGCCACTCTTTAAAAGATAATGCTTCAAATCAAGAAGCTTCAAAAATCCCAAGCCAAAACATTGTTAATAGTGAATACAGTAAGATTGCAAAGGGAGCTGAATCTATCGGACCTAAATGGCGCTATGTGACCAATACCGTTACTAAATATGGTAAGTCTTACTATAACTTTACGGGCCTGCGTAATTTTAAAGAAAAATTTAATCCTGATTGGCAACCACGTTATATAGGGATAGAGACGGGTCTTCGTGCAGGCATGAAACCTATTAAAGGATTGACCGACACTACATTA
>JBBSUA010000205.1:0-4308 GCA_038235315.1 Pseudomonadales bacterium
GCGCAAGATAATGGCGTTGCCAGACTTGAGCGCCAATGAGGCTGCCTCTAAAGTGACGTTGGGACGTGATTCATAAATCGTACCAACGACGCCTAAGGGCACGCGCATTTTACCCAAATGGATACCTGAGGGTTGATACGTCATATCAGTAACTTCGCCAATAGGATCAGGCAGAGCGGACACATCTTTTAGACCTTGCAACATCCCATCAAAGCGCGCATCGTTTAGCTCTAAGCGATCAAGGAGTGCAGCATCCAAGTCGTTTTTTTGACCATTATCCATATCGATTTTATTAGCAGATAAGATATCGGATTTTGCAGTAACTAAGGCGTCATGGATAGCCAACAGCGCTGAGTTCTTATCTTTAGTATTAGCAGCGGCAAGAACACGAGAGGCGGCACGTGCTTGTTGACCAACGGTTTGCATATAAGCGGTAATATCTGTGGTATTGGCTTGTGTCATAGGTTATTTTCCTTATGTTTTATCATATGCCATAAATAATGATAGGCAAAAATAATAATTCTAATTTAATATTAAAAAATACTGAAAGTTTTCAAACGGCAAGATCGTCTAAAAAGACGAAAAAAACATCGAAGAGTGATAATAATCGCTACAAATAGACGTTTTAATACTATTTATAGCGTTAGGCTCTTTAACATAGAGTAGATTGGAGTGATAGTAAAGAGTGATTTGTGAACAGCAGTCATTTACAAAACAAGGTTTAGTAGGTATAAGTTTTGACCCATTGGTTTTATAGCGGCTTTCACTTTCTGTCGTTACAAAACGGCTTCTATCGTCATAAAACGACAGTTACGCATTTTTAACAGAATGTTATTGCAACTACTAAGGTAGTCATTACCAGATACTAGTATACTCAATAATAACTATGGCATAGATTCTATAACGCCACATCGCCAAAATACATTTCGCTACGGAGACTCAAAATGGCCCCTACGAACAATAATTCTAAGCGCCCTCAATTATCTAAAAAATGGCTATACGGCTCTTTGGCGGTTATCGCATTAATCATTGGAGTGGTTATGGATAAAGAGGCCGTTGCTGCTGAAAGCGACTCAGCCGTTGATACAGTAGAACAAGTAGAGATTGATAATGCAAATGATGAGGTAGAAATCGATACTAGTATGCAAAATGATGATTTTGAAGCTGATGATTCTGAAGATGATATGGAAGACTAGTTGGTAACAGCTATTAGCCTAAATCGCTCTAATTAAAATAAGAGTTCCACTATTATTAGGGCGTGTTGAACATTCACAAGAAGGCACTGCTGATAGCTAAAATGGTTCTAGTCTAAATAAAAAACGCAGCTAATGCAGATGCCTTGGCTAGATTTTTATAACGATTAGGGCGATTTTAGCATCAGCCTGTAAGGACAGGACTCTTTTTTATCGCTTCATTGATAAAACTATCCGCTTAGAATGACCAAACTAGATATTTTCATCTGCGAATCGCCTAAAAAATAGTCAATGTCAGTGCCACAGTCGAATGTTCAACACGCCCTAAATACCTTTTGCGACACTATGGAGATTTAAGATGACAATGACTACTAAATGCGCAACAACAATGACTACTCAATCATCAACCATTAAAAAGCTATTGATGGCGTCTTTAGCGGTATCGGCATTAATGCTTAGTGCTTGTGCCGACAAAGGCTCTGCGACTACCCAAGATGATCCTACCGCTGATGCTCAAACCGAAGTGGAACAAGTAGAAACAGGTGTTGCGAGCGCTGATACCTCTGATGCGCCCATGGTCAATGATACTATGCAAACTGACACTGTGCCAAAAGATGCTGATGCTGATATGGCGGCTGATGACAGTGTCGTCGTTGAAGGCGTTGAAGGCGTAGACGATTCTGAGGTATTAGATGGCAGCGAATCAGAAGAGCATGTGTCTACTTATTAGTCCACTGATTAAATTATAGTATACCGTCACACATTGTGCTTTAAGATGTTAAAATAACGCTCAGATATGCAAAAGCAGTCTGGGCTATTTTTATAGCTGTATTTATACTGACTTCTTATAGTCATGAGTGCTAATAACATCACCATTCAATCCTTATCCGTTAATTATAATTTTTAACCACTATACGGAAATACGTCAAACCATGCTTGATATTGCCAAAGATTCGACTCGCCCTATCGCCCTAGATGTACAAGACCTACACAAAAGCTATGGCTCTTTAGCGGTACTCAAAGGTGTCTCATTGACTGCATACGATGGCGATGTCATCTCTATTTTGGGGTCATCTGGCTCTGGAAAGTCGACCTTGCTTCGTTGCATCAATTTGCTTGAAAAGCCTACACAAGGTCATATTAGCATTGGCAATGACGAGCTATTACTAAAACCGACTAAATCTGGTGAGATGCAAGCGGTAGATGTCAAACAGCTTGAGAGCCTACGTGCCCGTGTGGGCTTCGTGTTCCAAAATTTTAATTTGTGGCCGCATAAGACAATCTTACAAAATATTATTGAAGGGCCCACTCAGGTTCTAAAGATTAAAAAAGACCAAGCTATCAGCGATGCTGAGAAACTGTTAGATAAAGTCGGCTTACTAGACAAAAAAGACGCCTATCCTGCTAATTTGTCTGGTGGTCAGCGGCAACGTGTGGCGATTGCCCGCGCACTTGCGATGCAACCACGGGTATTGTTGTTTGATGAGCCAACATCGGCACTTGATCCTGAGCTGGTTAATGAAGTGCTTGTGGTTATGCGTGAGCTGGCAGAAGAGGGGCGTACGATGCTTATTGTTACTCACGAAATGCGCTTTGCCCGTGAAGTCTCAAGCCAAGTGGTTTTTTTACATCAAGGCGTCATTGAAGAGATGGGTACACCAGAACAGATTTTTGACAATCCAACTTCAGAGCGGGTCAAGGACTTTATGGCGTCTCATCGTCAAAACTAAGGTTGCCGCTCCGCTCAGCTATTGATCTACTGCCATGTTACTGGCAGGGGTAGATTGGGCAGTGGCAGATCGGACGCAATGTCCTATCATTCTATAAGTATTGACTGTTTTCATTGAACGGGCGGGTCTATCATTTATTACACGATAATGACAGTCAATAGCTAAAACGTTTGTTTTTGATATTCCAGTCAGGTATTATCGAGAAGTTTACAATCTATCACTATATAGTCTACCAACATAGTTTATTTATGATAAAGCCGGATACATGGTCAGCTTCGTTTGCCATAGGCATTCATAGTATTTAATCAGCCTTCCTGTATTCACATCATTAGGCATCAACTCCGCCTATTCTGGTTTTATTATTTGGCATGGATGTCAGATACTAAAAATAGTATAAAACTATATCGTAGACTTCTATTAAAAAACTTATCAAGAATAAGGAACGTACAATGTCGAACTCTCGTCTATTATGGTCATCGATGACTATCACCGCAGCTTTAGCGCTGAGTGCCTGTAGCCAACCTGCTAATGAAGCTGCTGATGCCAGTGCTGATGCTCCCGCTGCAGACGTGGCCGGCAAAACCATTCGTATTGCTACTGAAGGTGCTTACCCTCCTTTTAACTATACGAATGCTGATGGTAGCTTGGCAGGTTTTGATATTGATGTTGCCAACGCATTATGTGATCAAATGAAGGCTAAATGTGAAATTGTCGCTCAAGATTGGGATGGTATTATTCCAGGTTTGCTAGCACAAAAATATGATGCGGTCGTTGCGGGCATGTCGATCACTGCTGAACGTCAAGAAAAAGTCGATTTTACTCAGCCTTATTTCTCTAATACGATGGTATGGCTGACCGATACCAAAGGTGGCTTTGATCCTATGGCGATTAAAGATCTAACTTTAGGTGGTCAGCGCTCAACAACGCCGGGTGCTTATCTACAAGATAATTATGAAGGCAAAGACGGTAACACCGTGCAGTTATATGATAACTATGACAATGCCTATTTAGATCTAAAATCTGGCCGTAGCAATGCCGTATTAGCAGAAAAAGTCTCTGCTAAGTCATGGCTAAAAGACAACCCTGAAGGCTTCGGTATCGTGGGTGATGAGATCGATAATGATGATAATATCGCTATCGCTGTGCGTAAAGATGATCCGCTAAAAGCTGATTTTGATAAAGCATTGAGTGAAATCCGTAGCAACGGTGAATTGGCACGTCTTGAACAAGCAAATTTTAATCAATAGACGCTGATGGCTAATGACAACATCAATCTTATTAGAATCAACTCATAGAGGAATAGTAAAATGACATTTTCAATGACCACTAAAGCGTTATGGCTCGCACCGTTAAGTGCAGCAATGTTTATGTTGGCTGGTTGTAGC
>JBBSUA010000206.1:0-4305 GCA_038235315.1 Pseudomonadales bacterium
ATCAAGGTTAATGGGTGCATTACCCCGCCTGCTGCCAATGCAGAATAAGCCTGTGCGATCTGGGCGAGCGTTACTTGTAATCCATAACCGTAACTGACTGTTGCACGCCGTGAATACTCTTTTTCTTTTGGCGTCGTCACTAGACCAGAACCTTCCCCCGGAAACTGCAATGGAGTCTTAGAGCCAAAACCAAATTTGTGCTGCATATTGGTAATCGCATCAGGCGGCAAAGATAACGCAATTTTGGTCGATGCCACGTTACTTGATTTTTGTAATAAGGTCGCAAAGTTAATTGTGCCGAGATTATTATGGTCACGGATAGTGTAGCCTTGCACACGAATCGAGCCCGGATTGGTATCAATTAAAGAATTAGCATTATATTTGCCAGAGTCTAAAGCGGCAGCAACCGTAAAGGGCTTCATGACTGAGCCGGGCTCAAAAACATCCAGTAACGCACGGTTACGCTGGTTTTCACCATTCATCTCATTCAGATTATTCGAGTTAAAAGACGGCCATGTTGACAGCGCGAGTACTTCACCAGTCTGTACATCCACGATCATGCCGGTTGACCAGCGTGCTTGCTGCAAGCGCCCAGCTTTCTCTAACTCTTTGTAAAGCAAGTACTGTAAGCGCGAGTCAATGGTCAGTGCCACATCTTTACCCGCTACTTCTGGTTCAATCTGCTTGATCTCTTTTAAGCTATTTTGCTTCGCATCTTTTAGTATTAAGACTTTACCATCGTCACCAGCTAATGCTTTTTCGTACTGACGCTCGATACCTGCACGACCTTCATAACCTCCTTCAGGATCAGTAGCGTTCTGTCCCATAAATCCTAATAACTGAGAATTGGGTTGCGGTTGCGGATAGTAGCGTTGAAAGAAGTTTTTTTCATAAATACCAGGAAAATCTAGATCACTGACACTTTGTGCAATCTCAGGCGTGACTTTATTCAGTAACGGCAAATAATGCGAGCCCGCTCCTGATGGTAAGGCGGCTTTTACTGCCTCCTCATCGGTCACATCAACAGTATCATCGATAGCCACTGCTTTTTTTAGGTCAGCGACTGGAATATTGGCGGCGGCGGCAAGTGTAGTCAGATCCATGTTGTCCAGACGCTTTTGCATACGGGCTTGCAGTTGCGGCTGGCTAGGGTTTTCAATTTTGACGCGCTTAAGCTCATAATACTCTTGCGCATAGTCGTGCGGACTAAAGGACACAGTCGCAAGCGGCGCACTGACGGCAAGCGGCAGATCATTACGATCCGTAATCATACCGCGGTAAGATTTCTGTGTACGCACACTGGTAATCAGCTCATCACCTTTGTCCTGATAAAACTGCGCATTGGCTACTTGTAAGTAGTAAGCACGTCCTATCAGTAGGCCCAACACAACTAGCGCAATGCCCCAAATGGTACGAAAACGGTTTTTATCGTTGTCGAAGCCGCCACGTGATGACGCGCCAGAAGCTTTATTAAAGGCGATTCTTTTACGATTTTTGACACTCGTATAGACACCACCTTGTGACTCATTCTTTTTTAGACGGCCCAATAATTTGCGTGAGCGGTCTTTAGTATTGCCTGTTGAAGCGTCGTCTTTTTGAGCAGATTTGGCACTACTTGCGCGGCGTAGAGGTTTGGTTACCTTGCCGCTGGCTGGTTTTTTACTGGCGTTTTTCGTAGAGCCTTTGCCTGTCTTTGAGGTAGGTTTGTTATCGCTCATTGACCTGCCTCCGTCGTTTCAGAATCCATTACAGGAAGAGTAGAGCCATTATCAAGCGTTTCATTACCGTCTTGGGTCTGATCAGAATCTGCATTTGCAGGTTTGGCAGCGATAGGTGCAGCAGGCTGAATGATCAGCTTGTCTTTGAGCGTTGGCGAATACATGCCCAGCTCCGAAACTGCACGACTGGCAATCTGCGGTGTCGCACTAAAGGTCTGCTGTTCAATAAGCAAGCGCTGGTGCTCAACTTGCAATTTGCGTTCTTGTTTTTTCATATCTTGCAAGGTCTTGTAATCCTGATGATATTGCTGCACATTTTCAGCAGTTTTGACACCGCTCCACACAATAGCTGCTGCAATTAGCAATAACATCACCACATAAATACTGACCACGTTAAAGCGCTTAGCGAACATCTCGCCAACATCTGGATTATTTAGTGCTGTGTTACGCCGGTTTGTAGGTTTACCAGATATTGCCATGACGATCTCAAAAAAGTGAACTTAAAGTATAAAAGACGACTGCTATTGAAAGCTTATAAAGACATTCAATAGCAGCACTATCAACAAAAACGACTATCAGCATAAAATAAAAATAGCGAATAGATAATAATCATAAAAACCGTTCACTCACGAACCAAAACGAAAAAACGTGCTGTGAGGCTAGCAGACAATATTTACAGCTGTTTAACAGTCACGTAGCTATTATTACATTAACATGAAATCAGTATAAAAAATGCTAACCATAGTTGTACTAGGTTGACTGATAACCAACATCCGTGCGGGTTGCGCTGCGTAACCATGCACTGCGCGAGCGTGGATTGCCCGTCACTTCAGCTTTACTAGGGCCAACGCGTTTGGGCTTGCTAAAATAACGCGGACGATCAGGTCGTATCGGCAAATTCTCATCCTCAGGATACTGACCTTTACTATGGCGCTGCAAAAACTGCTTGATTCGGCGATCCTCTAATGAGTGAAAGCTAATGACAGCAAGCTCTCCACCTGATTTAATAATCTCAATACTCTGCTCTAAGAAGCTATCGACATCGCCTAGCTCATTATTGATGAATATTCGCATCGCCTGAAAGCTTTGAGTCGCTGGATGCTTACCGCGTTGCCAATTGGGATGCGCCACTTTAATCACTTCTGCCAACTCTAAAGTAGAAGTATAACTATCCATTGCTTTAATCGCGCGCGCAATCCGCCGACTATGACGCTCTTCACCGAAATCATATAACACGTTAGCCAAGGTTTCATCATCAACGATCATTAGCCACTCAGCGACTGACTGACCTCGACTGGTATCCATACGCATATCGACTGCGCCATCACGCATAAAGCTAAAGCCACGACTACCGTCATCAATCTGCGGCGACGATACACCCAGATCCGCCATTAGCCCATCAACTTGGCTGATACCCATCGCCGTCAAACTAGTGGTCAAATTAGCAAAGCTATCATGAATAACCTGCACGCGTTTGTCCTCAGCTGCTAACTCTCGTGCTACAGCAATGGCGGTTGGATCTTTATCAAAGACAATCAACTGCGCATCAGCTGCCAAATGCAACAATAACAAACGGCTATGACCTCCACGGCCAAAAGTCGCATCGACATAGATACCGCTAGCTTGCAGGCTGTTTTTGACATCTGCATTATCTGACTGCTTAGGCAAAGACTTGACGCCAAGTACGGCTGCGACCGCTTCTTGTAATAGTACGGCTTCGTGATTAAAGCTGAGTTCATCAACCGTCGCACCATCTGCTGTGACTAAATGATCCACAGAAGACGATATAGTCGACGTAGCAGAATCATCTGCGGCAGATAAAGGACTAACTTCAGAATGTGATGTAGATTCAGGCTTGGACTTAGATAATGACACAAACAACTCAATAAATGACGACCAACAAGGTCAGTAATAGTAAAAAACCAGATAGAAATAAACAAGTTATGGCTTATCTAGCGTTATTATCGCAAGGATATGTCTGTAGTCAAGCGCCATCTGGGCTTTTCAGCAAAAATATTACCTATCCCTGTTATAATAGCGCTATATTTCCTCTTTAACTGATTTTTTTACTAGCTTTCTTTTGCCAGCACTTTTTAACTGACAATAATATATTGAGATCACTATGACCCAAGCAACAACTTATTCTAGCAGCAATCGCCCTGTACGTACTCGCATCGCCCCATCGCCAACTGGCTTTCCTCACGTCGGCACTGCTTATATTGCCCTCTTTAATCTGGCGTTTGCCAAAGCTCATGGCGGCGAATTCATCTTACGAATTGAAGATACCGATCAAGTTCGTTCAACCGAGCAATCTGAGCAAATGATCTTGGATGCGCTACGTTGGGTTGGACTGGATTGGGCAGAAGGTCCTGACGTTGGCGGCCCCCACGCACCGTATCGTCAAAGCGAACGCGCTGATATCTATAAAAAGCATGCCCAAATACTGCTCGATAGCGATAATGCATTTCGCTGTTTTTGTACCAGTGAATAGCTTGACGTCATGCGTGCTGCACAGATGGCGAATGGTGAGACACCTCGCTATGACGGTCGCTATGCTAATTTATCTCGCGAAGAATCTGACAAAATG
>JBBSUA010000207.1:0-4278 GCA_038235315.1 Pseudomonadales bacterium
AATGAACCGTTACTTATTCTATCTAATATTAGGGAACATGTTGATTTAGCTAAAGATGTTTTTCCAACACCCCTATCACCGTAAATTAAGATGTGTTGACCAGGGTTTCTTATTAGACTGACCATTCTTCTCACATCACCTTCTCTTCCAAATAAATGATTGATTTCATCTACAGGAGTATGTGGCGTAAAAATATTTCTTACCCCACTTTTTATTATTTTTGCTTCGCTTTTAAGTCCAAATAGATCATCTGACATTTTATTCGCCTTATTCTTGTATTAAGTTGGCTTAAATCTTACAAGCTCCACCAGCACAATCATCTTCCATATCCGCTTGCGCGTCATTCGCACCATCACGAGTATTGTGATAATACAAAGTCTTCACACCCAGCTTATACGCTGTCAATAAATCTTGCAGCAATACTTTCATAGGTACACGACCACCTTCAAAGTGAGTCGGGTCATAGTTGGTATTGGCAGAGATACTTTGATCGACGAACTTTTGCATGATAGCGACGAGCTTGAGATAGCCATCATTGTTAGGCATTTGCCATAGTAGCTCGTACTGACCACGTAGCTTTTCGATCTCAGGCACGACTTGTTTTAAGATGCCATCTTTTGATGCTTTGATAGACACTAGACCACGTGGTGGCTCGATACCGTTAGTGGCGTTGGCAATCTGACTAGACGTCTCAGACGGCATCAATGCGGTCAGGGTAGAGTTGCGTAGACCATGAGTAGTGATCTCAGTACGCAAGGTTTCCCAATCAAGATGTAGCGGTTCTTGACAGATTTTATCCAAGTCCTTTTTATAGGTATCAATTGGTAAGATACCTTGCGAGTAAGTCGTCTCATTAAAGGCAGGACATGCGCCTTGCTCTTTAGCCAACTTATTAGACGCTTTTAAAAGATAATATTGCAGCGCTTCAAAGGTTTGATGCGTTAGACCGATTGCACTGCCATCTGAATAGCGTACGCCATTCTTGGCAAGGTAATAAGCATAGTTAATAACACCAACACCGAGCGTACGGCGACGCATACTGCCGTTCTCAGCAGCTTTCACTGGATAGTCTTGATAGTCGAGTAGGGCATCAAGCGCACGGACGATCAGCTCAGCAGGCTCTTCGATATCGCTGACGTTTTCGACTTTACCTAAGTTCACCGCTGATAGCGTACAGAGCGCAATCTCGCCTGCTTCGTCATTGATATTATCAAGTGGCTTAGTCGGTAGCGCAATTTCCATACACAGATTAGACTGGCGAATAGGCGCGACGCTCGCATCAAATGGGCTATGAGTATTGCAATGATCGACGTTTTGAATATAGATACGACCCGTGCTGGCGCGCTCTTGCATCATCAAGCTAAACAATTCGGTCGCTGGAATCTGACGTTGGCGAATAGACTTGTCTTGCTCGTATTTAGTATACAGCTCTTCAAACTTATCTTGATCTTCAAAGAAGGCATCATAAAGACCAGGGGTATCGCCTGGTGAAAAGATAGTGATGTCTTGCCCTTTGATTAGACGGGTATACATCGTTTTATTCAACTGCACGCCATAGTCCATGTGACGGACACGGTTGTCTTCGACACCACGGTTATTTTTGAGGACTAAGAGCGACTCAACTTCTAAATGCCATAGCGGATAGAACAGGGTAGCTGCACCGCCACGAACGCCGCCTTGTGAACAGCATTTTACTGCAGTCTGAAACAGCTTATAAAAAGGGATACAACCAGTGTGTTGTGCTTCACCGCCACGAATAGGGCTACCAAGGGCGCGAATACGACCCGCATTGATGCCGATGCCTGCACGCTGTGAGACATAACGCACAATAGCGCTGGTAGTGGCGTTGATAGAGTCTAGGCTATCACCGCACTCAATCAATACGCACGAGCTAAACTGACGCGATGGCGTACGTACGCCAGCCATGATTGGTGTTGGCAGTGAAATCTTAAACTGTGACGTCGCATCATAAAAACGCTTTACGTAATCAAGACGCTCTGATTTGTCGTAACCTGCGAATAAACACATACCGACGAGCATATATAAGAACTGTGGGCTTTCAAAGACAGTCTTGCTAACGCGATCTTGGACAAGGTATTTACCAGCCATCTGCTCAACGGCAGCATAAGCCAAATTCATGTCACGCCAATGATCAAGATATTCTTCTAGCTCATCAAATTCTTCACGGCTATAGTCGTTTAAGATATGCTCGTCATATTTGCCCGCATCGGTAAGGGTCTTTACATGGTCATACAAGTGTGGCGGGGTAAATCTATTGTAAGCAATCTTACGTAGATGAAAGATAGCCAAACGCGCCGCTAGATATTGATAGTCAGGCGTCTCTTCAGAGATGAGATCAGCGGCAGACTTGATGATAGTCTCGTGAATATCGCGAGTCTTGATGCCTTCATAAAACTGGATATGCGATTTGAGTTCAACTTGTGACACAGACACATTATCTAAATCGTGAGCGGCCCATTCAATAACCTTATGAATTTTATCTAGATCAATAGGTTCTAAACGTCCGTCACGTTTGGTTACTTGGATTCTGTCGATATGTGTCATGCTTGCCTCGTCAATGATTGCTTATATTATTCGTTATACGGTAAAACCCGTTAAACGTTTATTATCAAACTGCTAATGATTCAGTGTGTTAACGGGCGCTTTTTTTAAGCAAAAGACTACCGCTACTCATAATGATGTCAAAATCACTGAGCACTACATATAGCGTGTTTGTTAGTAGGTAGGCACAATATAGCGGGAATATTTTGAAAATACTATATTGATTTTAGGGTGAATCTATGTTGTGAGCAGCGTATAAAGGTATCTTTATGAGCTGAGGAAAGATGGGATAAGGGTTAAGCAGGATTTACATAAAAAGAAAATAAATTGTAAAAAAAGGACTTGCGTTTTAGGTCTGTTGTGCTTGATAAGCTCTTATAGAAATTACTAAGAAAGTGGCAATAATAGTGGTGCCGATTGTATCAAAACCAACAAAAAATCGCCACCCAAATGAGTGACGATTATGATTATTACTAATAGGATTATTTTAAGTCTATATATTTTTAAATAGAATCAGACTACATGACTATACGTACGGTCTTGGCATCATCAAGTGCTGCATATAACTTATTAACTTGTTCAGCAGTTGTGTTTTACAGTTTAACGCGGGAAGAATGAAAGCGACCGGTCTTGGATGGTTTGACTTCGATAGAGGCTAAGTCAAAATCAGGAAATTGACTGCCCAAGATCAGTTTGATTTCATTGAGTAGACTATCATACTCGCCTTCGTGTCCGATGATACTCATTGGATAATCCATCGGAAAGTCCCAAAGCTCAGGATTCTGAATATCTGTTTTTTTGCCTTTGATTTTACTATCGTCTGATGACAGAGTAGAGATATTCACTTCTTTTTTTGGATTTTTTTGGTCGTCGCTCATTATAGTATCCTTTTTTTATTTCGTTATTTTGATTAAATGGTAACACTTCAACGCTGTGTATACTTATAGGTAAGCCACAAAAAAGCTGAGACTTAGCTCAGCTTATAGTGCTTATCTTATCTATTGTATAAGGGCTTAATCTGCTATTTTCAAGAATTAATCATTTTCAAGGAAAGAGCGCAGATGCTCAGAGCGTGAAGGATGACGCAACTTACGTAATGCTTTTGCCTCAATTTGACGAATACGCTCACGAGTCACATCGAACTGCTTACCGACCTCCTCTAACGTATGATCGGTTGGCATATCAATACCAAAGCGCATTTTTAGCACGCGCGCTTCACGTTCCGTTAGGTTGCTCAATACATCACGAGTCGCTTCACGCAGACCAGCAGAGGTCGCATCATCAACGGGGCTTGAGATCGTCGAGTCTTCGATGAAATCACCTAAGTGTGAATCTTCATCATCACCGATAGGGGTTTCCATAGAGATGGGCTCTTTGGCAATCTTCAGCACTTTGCGGACTTTGACTTCGTCCATCTCTAAGCGTTCGCCTAATTCTTCAGGCGTAGGCTCACGACCCATCTCTTGTAACAGCTGACGCGATACGCGGTTTATCTTGTTGATCGTCTCAATCATATGCACAGGAATACGAATGGTACGCGCCTGATCCGCAATAGAGCGGGTGATTGCTTGACGAATCCACCATGTGGCATAAGTTGAGAACTTGTAACCACGGCGATATTCAAACTTATCGACTGCTTTCATCAAGCCAATGTTGCCTTCTTGAATAAGATCCAAGAACTGTAATCCGCGATTGGTATATTTTTTGGCAATAGAG
>JBBSUA010000208.1:0-4271 GCA_038235315.1 Pseudomonadales bacterium
AAAAAACTTCGAAACATCATAGCAGAGCACTACACAGTTTTTTTGTTCCGAAACAATAGAAAAAACATCTTTGCTAAAGTGAATATTGCATTTAGAAACTATTTTATCATTAAAAATCCTTTCTATCTTTCGATAAGCTAAAGCGCAATTTTCTAAACCATTTTTTAAAAGATAATTTTCATAAGGTGCTTCTAATAACTTAGCATAATACGCATATATATCACTATCAAAATGACTGGCATAACTTATAAATCTAGTTTTAGATGTAGAGATAGCGTATTTCTTAGCTTTTTTGTATGGAATGAAGGGGTATAGAGAGTGGGAGATTAATCTAGGCGAACTGACTATAGGCTTATAAATTAGTTTGGGATGTAAATAACTTTTCTCAATTTTTTTATCGATTAAATCATAGGAAATAAAAGGATAAAAAGAGTGTTGAATAATTTTAGATGGGTGCGTGATATAGTTATATGAATAAGTGGGTGAACGTTTTTCATCGAAATGTAGGTAATTTCGTTCTTTTTGCCTTTTTTCAAAAAAAAATTCATCTACTAAATTCATTAGTTTATTGCCAACTTAGGAGGGTCGGATGACTGCAATCCTTAACTTCTCTCGAAGCGCCCCTCAAAAGTCTACGCCTCCTTCTAAAACTACAAAGGCGACCTCCTCGCGGTACAGTCCAACATGTATGAGGAAATGCGATATGCTCAACCTACTAACCATGATAAATATACTAACTGTATACCTAACAAATGATTGTGCAGCGGCGCAAATTAGCATTCTAACGTTAGAATGGTCATTTGGGACGTTTATCTACAAATTGACATATGCAACCATCTAGACTAAACCTAGATGCACATTCATTTTTAAGTATTTCCCTATTATTGTCAAGTGCTTTATGATTTATCACGTAAGATTGACGATTGTATGATAATTTAGCGATGGCATGACCTACCAAATTTTACTGTAGTTGACTAAGCATAATAGTAAGACTTAGCTCATTAGGTCGGTTACGTCTTTGCCTCATTATCTACGAGAATTTAACAAATCTAACGCCACCCTACGCCAAATTTCATTCTTAGCAAGCCTTCATATATTTTTCACTATATAAACCGATATCAGCCCTACTGTTTACTCCCTCAATAGACCTACCATTTGCTATACTAACGCCACTTTATCACTCACATAACAACCTCACGGTGACTTTATGAAATTCTCAAAATTCGGTCAGAAATTTACCCAGCCTACGGGCATCTCACAATTGATGGATGATTTGGGCGATGCGCTCAAAAGCGACAAGCCTGTCAACATGCTTGGTGGCGGTAATCCTGCCAAAATTGATGCCGTGAATGAGCTATTTTTAGAATCTTATAAGACCCTGAGCCATGATAACCCTAACAATGATGATAGCAGTAAAGCCATTACCAGTATGGCGAATTACTCTAATCCGCAAGGCGATGCCGCCTTTATCGATGCTTTAGTTGGCTTCTTCAATCGTCATTATGATTGGAATTTGACATCAGAGAATATTGCCCTGACTAATGGCTCGCAAAATGCATTTTTCTATCTGTTCAATCTATTTGGTGGAGCCTTTAATAGTAATGAGCCTGATACATCAAATAAGTTAGTAGATAAATCAATCTTACTACCGTTAGCGCCAGAATATATCGGCTATAGCGATGTGCATGTCGATGGTCAGCATTTTATGTCTGTACTACCGCATATCGACGAAGTGACTCATAATGGTGAGGAAGGGTTTTTTAAATATCGGGTAGATTTTGAAGCATTAGAGAGCTTGCCTGCGCTAGTCGAAGGTCGTATTGGCGCGATTTGCTGCTCACGTCCGACCAACCCAACGGGCAATGTATTAACCGATGACGAAATGGCGCATTTGGCTGAGATTGCTAAGCGTTATGACGTGCCGCTTATTATTGATAATGCTTATGGTATGCCCTTCCCTAATATCATCTACTCAGACGTGCATCTCAACTGGGATGATAATACGATTTTATGCTTTAGTCTGTCCAAAGTAGGCTTACCGGGTGTACGTACTGGCATCATCGTCGCGGCTCCAAAAGTCATAGCGGCAGTCAGCGCAATGAATGCGGTGGTCAATTTAGCACCGACGCGCTTTGGTGCAGCGATTACGACGCCACTCGTCAATGATGACCGCCTCAAGCAATTATCTGATGAGACGATTAAACCTTTTTATCAGCAGCAAGCGACGACTGCGGTGCGTTTGCTAAAAGAAGCCTTGGGTGAGTATCCACTGATGATTCATAAGCCAGAAGGCGCAATATTCTTATGGTTATGGTTTAAGGATTTGCCGATTACTACCGTAGAGCTGTACGAGATATTAAAAGAAAAAGGTACGCTCATTGTGCCGAGTAAATATTTTTTCCCTGGTGTCGATGTTACAGACTATCAGCACGCGCACGAATGTATTCGCATGAGTATCGCCGCTGATGAGCAAACGCTGATTGATGGGATTAAGATGATTGGTGAGGTGGTGCGTGGGTTGTATGATAATCAGTAAGTTATTGCTGAAAATTAATCTATGACCGTTGCTTTAACATTCTAGTTGTTGGAGTGGCTGAATTAAAAATTGTCGTCCATATCGTCAAAGCATAAAGCACAAAAGGCAGCAAGCAAGTATTGATGAGATCATGAATGCTTGCCCTTATATCTATGCCTTTTAACTCCCAAATACCTTTTGGTACTATGATATGACGATTATCGAAATACTCGCCTAACAAAGCAATACCGATAACGACTATTAAAGCGAGGGACGCTCGGATACCTTGCTTTTTGAATATCGGACGTAGCACTATTAAACACAGCAGATAGACACCGACACCAACATAAATATGTAGTGCATCTTTTGCCAATCCCGTTATCTCAATAACGTTAATTTTAAAGGTTGTAAAGTCCACTGATTTTTCCGCACCTAATAGCTAGCAATAGTTAATATAGATAATAAAAAAGGTGAGTTACGCCTGTGTTAACTCACCCTACTGCTCATTCAAATCCTTATACCACTTTATTCTACACATTCCACTCTACAAAATTCTTTAACAGCTGCAAGCCTGCAGTATGGCTTTTTTCCGGATGGAATTGAGTGGCAAATAAATTCTCTTGCAAAATACTGGCACAGAACGGTTGCCCATAATCACAAGTTGCGGCGACCTGCGCGCTATCTGCCGGCTCACAATAATAGCTGTGTACAAAGTAAAAGTGTGAATTATCTTCGATACCTTGCCATAATGGATGGGAAAAATCCATGCCGCTGATCGTATTCCAACCCATGTGCGGGACTTTGATAAGCTCGTTATTTTCATCCGTCCATGTTGGATCAAAAGCTTTTACCTTGCCATCCAATATTCCTAAGCAAGGCGTGCCACCATTTTCGGCAGACTCATCAAATAGTGCCTGCATACCGACGCAGATAGCCATGACGGGCTTGTTAAATACGGCGTGGCGTATCACCTCATCAATGCCAGCATCGTGCATACCAGCGATACACGCACGCATCGCACCGACACCGGGGAAAAATATTTTATCAGCAGCAGCGACCACTTTTGGGTCGCTAGTGATTGATACTTCTGCACCAACCGCCGATAGTGCCTTGCTAGCAGAGTGCAAATTGCCCATACCATAATCTAACAATGCAATTTTGGTCGTTTTGCTCATTAAAACGCCTCTTTAGTCGACGGCAAGGTATTCAACGCACGCTCGTCATACTCACAAGCCATTCTTAATGCGCGGGCAAAGGCTTTGAAGGTAGATTCGATTTGGTGATGGCTATTTTTACCTTTGAGATTATCTAAATGCACCGTCATCCATGAATGATTGACGAAGCCATAAAAGAATTCACTAAAAAGATCCACATCGAAACGACCAACATGCGAGCGGGTAAAAGGAATATCCATATGTAAACCCGGACGACCTGAGAGATCAACGACAGCACGAGTCAAGGCTTCATCGAGTGGCGCATAAAAATGCCCGTAACGACGAATACCTTTTTTATCGCCTAACGCTTTATTGAACGCTTGACCCAAAGTAATACCGGTATCTTCGACACTATGATGATCATCAATAAACGTATCGCCATGACACTTGATATCTAAGTCAAACAAGCCATGACGCTTGATTTGATCGATCATATGATCCAAAAACGGTACGCCAGTATCGACAGTGCCTTGACCCGTACCATCGAGGTTCACGGTACAAGTGATTTGGGTCTCGGCAGTATCACGAGTGACGGTGGCGAT
>JBBSUA010000209.1:0-4234 GCA_038235315.1 Pseudomonadales bacterium
AATACGGCTGCAAGTACGGCTAAAGCTTGAATAGGGCGACCACGATTGACTAGCCAAGTTAAGCTCAAGATTGCAACCGGAGCCATAAACTGAAACAGCGAACCCATCTGTCCAGCTTTTACTGCAGTCAGTCCTTTGCTGACCCAAATAGACGGTAAAAAGCTGGCTACGGTATAAAATAACAACGACTGCAAGCCCATAAAGATAGCAATCTGCCAAGCAAATCCCGTCCGCCATACAGAAGTATTAGACAATCCTTCAGTAGCAATCGGGGCTGCTTGATTACTAGATGATCCTAAACGTATGCGCAAAAATATCCAAATAGCGATTGCAAAGAGTCCTAAAAACGACCAGCCACCCAATGCCCACTGCCAGCCAATACGTTCAGATAGTGGTAATACTACACCGGCTACTATGCCTGCGCTCACCGTCATTGTCAGACTGAACAGACCGGTAATTAACGGAATATGTTTAGGTGTACGTTGCTTAATCACTGGCGCAGCTAAGGTATTGGCAAAGCCAATGGCTAAGGTCAGTATCACTGTACCGCTCAGAAATCCAATCCAAGTTGGTATTATCGCTCGAAGTACCATACCAAAGGTAAGCATGATAATCATAACGATTAAGGTATTTTCAATGCCAAAACGTTTACCAATAGCAGGAGAAATCAGCGCACCAAACGCAAAGGTTAGCATCGGAACAGCGCCGAGCCAGCCAATCTGAGTCTCAGAGATATTTAGCGCACTTTGTACAACTGGGGCAATAGAACCCAGCGCTACAATAGGCGCACGCATATTGGTACCCAGTAAAATCATGGCACAAAGTACTAGCCAAAAAGTAAATTTTGAAGAGGGTAGGCTAAACGCTTTCGAGGTACTCGAGGACGGTTTGGATGGCAAATCAGTAGAGGTAGACATAGCAGCACGACTATTAAAATAAGAAAAAGGACACGTCATCACTTAAGCGCTGACAAAAGAGCACTTGTAAGATGACACCAAAAAATTCCACCGTAAGGGTGATAAATATAACAGGTTAGTGCGAGAAATAAGCTTGCAGAGCGCAAGACATAAGAATAGGTAGCTCTATCAAGTATAAGCAGAGCTACGTATATAATATTATTTTGGAAGTTTGCACAATATCATTCAAGAATAACGCTAATTACCTTTAATCAGGCTTAGCGCTATTATAGGAGGCGATAGCATTTGGTACTACCAGCGTATGGTAATCAATTGGCTAAAATATAATCATTTAAAATTAAATCTTATAATGCAGATTTACCTAACTGAGACGCTCTAAGCGCATTTTCTTGTTGTTCAACAGCTAACGAATCACATTTATTAGGATCATCGCCGCAATATGAGCATTTTTCATTACCCATCAGTTTGGCAACACCACCGCAAGAACCTTTAAGTGTCTTTTTTTGCAGCATATAACCAATACCCATAAAAACAAAGAACAATACAAATACGGTAAAGGTAATGGCAAGCATGGGAAGTAGTTGGCTAAACATAATATAACCTCATTTCTAAAAGCAATACTTTCATCAGTAGCGATGAATACTACTATTATAACAAATTTTGTATTATACGTTTGTTATGAAAAGTTCTCTCAGTTGTGTAGCCAGTCCAATATAGTCGATATATTGCAAAAGTGTTATAGCAGTAGTGCGTTTAATAGAGTCATAACCTAAGGTATCCGTTTTACTCAGCATCAACCCGAATTCACTACTCAAAACCAACTAAGATTTTTTATCTGCGCGTAGATTTTGCATAGCAGGGGTCTCTACTATTTGCCAATCATCGATGTTATCACCTGAACTTAGGTTATCTGCTTTGACACCATCAGCTAATATCACAAATAACGCCGCTATGTTTTTTTCTTTAGCAGTCGCTAACGCTTTTTCATAAGGCATTGCTGTCAGTGCGGTCGCCCAAGCATCGGCAATTGCCACAGAATCGGCCGCGACGGTCACTGATGGCGCACCGCCTGCGATAGGCTTGCCAGTAGTAGGATCAATCGTATGACTGTAGCGCTTATTATCAAAGACAATAGAGTTGCGATAGTTGCCAGAAGTTGCCAGATGCATTTTGTTGCCCAAATTGACCGGTTGTCTAATAGCAGCAATTGATTGACGCTCACTAACCGTACTACCCACAATTGGGGCATCAATAGCTATCTGCCATGGCTGCTGTTGATCGCTGACCCCAGAAGTTGCGACTTCTCCACCAATCTCAACCATATAATTACGGATTTTGTAGTCGTTTTTGAGTACATCAGCGATGACATCGACACCATAACCTTTAGCGACTGCCGAAAAGTCTAAGCCGACACCCTCTTTGTTTTTATAGATAGCATTACCATTTTGTATGACGCCTTCAAAATCTACCAAGGCTTTTGCCTGAGCAATCTCTATTGCACTTGGCGGGCTTTGCAGGCGCTCAACCGTCATCTTACTGCCAAAACCCCAAGTCTCAACCAGCGGCATTACCGTTGGATCAAAGGCACCGTTTGACAGCTCATAGACTTGCTTTGATACATCCAGTACGTGGCTAAAGTCAGCATCAATAGTAATCGGAGTATCTTTGGCTAGGCGATTGAACTTAGATATCGTAGAGTTATCTATGTAAGTCGACATGCTGTCATTGATCTGTTGCAGGCGTTTAGTTATGGCTGCTTGAATAGCCGCTTCGTCTGCACCACTAGCATGGTCGGGTAATTTATAAGTGATGTGATAGCTAGTGCCCATCGTTTCACCAGTCAGATAGTCGTAATCTGGTGGTTGCTGGCAAGCACTAAGGCTTAGCATAGTAATCATAGCGGTGCTAGCAATGATGGCTTTGCTAGTGGATGATGGATAAGTTAAGCGAAGTGTTAGGTTTGTCATAAGTATCATAAACACAAAATAGAGGATGAACAGTATTGATCCTCTATTTTACACCTCTTAACTCTAATAATCATCTAGATACAAACTATCTATCGAATCAGCTATAGTCAGTCTTTAATAAATAAGATACAAATATTTTAAGCGTGCTGTTGGTATAAATTTTTCTTGCTTGCTGTGTCTACGCTGACAGAGGCTGCGCAAAATTCATTCCAACAGTACTGTATTTATTTTAAAGTGGATCGACTATACCAAATCCCTTGTTAACCAGACTATTTAACTTGTGACTGACGAATGAGCTTATAAAGCTTTGGTGGTGATACTCGATTAACCCTTGTCGCAAGCTTCTCTTGTCGACCACCAACAAGAATATATTCCTCACCTTTACTTAGGGCTTTAACCACTTGCTTAGCAAAGGTAGTAGCGCTTAGACCATTGTTAGTCGCTTCATCCATAGTACCTTGCGCGCTACCATCTCCTGTCAGAGCATTGATAGAGACGTTAGTTTTGATAAAACCTGGGAATACCGTGGCCACTTCTATACCTTGATCATAAAGCTCGGCGCGCAGACTATTTGCCCAAAGATGAATAGCGGCTTTAGCAGCACCATAAGCGCCACGATATTGAGTACCCAATAGACCAGCAATACTAGATATCATGACAATTTTTCCGCCACCTTGCGTGATCATATCTGGCAACACTAATCTGGTCAGACGGGTTTGTGCAAAGTAGTCTACTTCCATTATCTTACGTTCAACTTCCTCGCTCGTCTCCATTATCAAAGAACGCTGACTAATACCGGCATTATTGATAAGCCAATCAATTTTCCCCGTCTGTGCTATAGCAGAATCGCAAGCTTGTTTTGATTGCTCAGCATCGCTAATATCGAATGGCACAACAATATGCTTGTCTGATTTTTTACACTGTTTTTTGACGGCCTCTAACTTTTCTTTATTTCGACCACTTAAAACAATTCTAGCACCGCGTTTGGCAAACTCAATAGCTAACGCTTCACCTAAACCACTAGAAGCACCCGTTATCCAAATCGTTAAATCTTTATATTTTGTTTTCATAGTGATTCTATTTATAAGGAGAATGAATTAATAATATAGCAGAGCGAAGATAAGTTACTATTCAAATTTGTAGCCGTTGAGATTATATAGTGAGTTCAATATAAAAACGATACAGCGGGACGGGTATACATTTTTTGCAGCCTCTGTCTGCGTAGGCACAGCAAGCAAGAAAAATTTATACCCGTCTCGCATCATATCAAAACGTATCTGTTTTATTTGGAATCGACTATAGATAGAAGTAATTTAAAGACATAAAAAAAGAGCCTCAATTGAGACTCTC
>JBBSUA010000210.1:0-4230 GCA_038235315.1 Pseudomonadales bacterium
AATAGCACCACACCTTTACTATCGTCAGTCAGCTTAGCTTTGATATGTTGATGGACTGCTGAAAAGTCGTCGTTGTACATTAGTGCTAAATCAACGACATAAGGCTTGATACGGTGAGTTTTTAGCACCAATCCGTGTGTTTCTTTGAGTAATATAGAAACCTTTGCCTCACTTGACTCGTAATTATGCAAATAAGTATCAAACAGCGTTTGCATATTTATAGGCGACTTATCATTAGTAGATTCGTAGTAGACATTGCTAATCTTTAGCAGCCCATCTTGACTGATACGCTCGTCATACTCATTAGATAAGTTGGTGTTTGCTAAGATAAATATCTCAAGCGTTGGATGAAAATAGCACAGCTCCTTTTCGTAGCAGCGATTGGATTTCGTATCGTACTCTACGGTATGAAAATCAGTACAGCGCTCAAAATCACCTAGACGACTTTCACTAATAACAAGCTTGCTACTACTCAAATATACACCGGGCAAAATATCATCTAACAAGGATAAAAAAGGATTATACCTACTTGAATAAGCGCGTTCATCGTCGAGCAATCTCAATAGCTCTGGGGAATCGTCTTCAGCGACACAAAGGAGCTGACGAGGGGTGTAAAATCTTGACTCCATAATTTTCATTGTTGTTACCTTTAAAAATAAAATTGAAACCGACTGTCAGTGTCTGGTAGTAAACTCTAAATAGTGCTTTATGACGAGTTATGAGTACGTGGCATTAAGTGTAAAAAAGACGTCTGCCCACAACGCATAGCAGCCACTACAGTATTTATTCAACCCCCTGCTGTGGAGGTGCGGGGTCTGACACTCGCTCAATCGGTTCCAAACGGGTAGTCTATCAACTTACGTTAAGCCGATAGAAATAGGCTGTTAGTTTTGTGATCTACTCTGCTGTTAGCTCGACAAGTAGGTCGTGTATTTCGTTCTTAAGCTCTTTATCTTCGATTTTATTCGAACTGATTTTGGCGTTTTGTAGACTTTGAATAGCGGCGTCAGTGTGACCCAATTCAATTTGTAATACCGCCATAGAAAATGCAATCGATGACATATGATCTTTTGAATTAATGGCAGTCGCTTTTTCTAATGCTTTGTCGTAGCGAACCAGTGCTTCTTCCAAATCTGCTGTAAAGTCAGCCAGTGTTTCCCATTGTTCTGGATGGTCTTTATCGGTATTTTCATGCTCATTGCAAAGCGCTTGCAGCTCTGCATAAAACGCATCAAAAGCGGGTTGATTGTCTTTTCTATCAGCCTCTAGCAACTCTTCAGCTAATTTATAGACTGACTTATATACTTTGGTGTTGATCATTACTCATATCCTTTATTAACTACGCTATTGAATCAAAAATAAAATTGAAGCCGACTGTCAGTGTCTGGTATTGATGGCTAACAAGTACATCGTACAATATGATAAGTGCAAGGCATGCCCAGTAAAGTTAATAGAACTTTAATAGGTGGTACGCCTGCCTGCAGCGTTATTCACCACTGCAGTATGTTTTCAACCCCTTGCTGTCGAACATACGGGGTCTGACACTCGCTCAGTCGGCTTCAAAAGGGTATTCTACCGATTAATCGCTCGGTCGGTAGAGAAATGTTTAATATTTGATTGCTTAATTTAATCAGTCGACAAGGGTTGATCAGGCGACAAGCTCAATCTGCCAATTATTGGATTGAATAACGATATTAAGGTTGCGAAGCTTCATGGCGATATCATCGGCTTGTTTTTGTAAACCTGCTACCGATACCATCACATGCCATTTAATCTCACGATGACTATAACGATCGGTCTCGCCTTGTGTCGCTTCAATAGCATCTATCAAGAGCTTATGACGCATCTCTAATGTATCGCGCTCGACCAGTAGCGTCAGCATCGATTGACCTTTATCGGTCTGAGCAATGGCATTAGTACGATGGATACGCTCAATCAGCGCGGTCAATTCACTAATAATTTGGCTGGCATCAATTATCAGCTCATTTGGGTCCTCAGAAGGCGTATCGCCTTCTTGTACTTTGACATTGCTACGAATACGCCCTTTTAGCTGGGCAAGTTTCTTTTGCATATCGCTACGGATAAGTAGGGCTTCTGCGAGTTTCATTTTGGTTCTCCTTTATTTTTTATGATTGAATATCACCCCAAAACTCGATGTATTTTGGCTCGTCTATTTTTAAAAATTTTTCTGACAATTCAAAACGAAATTCATGAGCTAAGTAATGTGCCAAATCGTATCCATAATAAATAATATCTGTCTGATAAATGGAAAAAACAGGGTTACCAGCTTCATTAGGTTTGCTTGGGATGTAGCGGTGTGAGTAAATTGGTATCATTTTTGGATAAGTCTCATAATAGATCTCAGCAACCATAATATTTTTATTAATATCATTGGATTTTTCACCCCATTCTTCCATCCAAAACACATTGTGTTCTATATCAAATACCATACCACTGAATGGCCAATCAATTCTTTCACGGATATAAATTGCCTCGCTTTTCGACTTTAAACCTAATCGCCAGTTAATAAAGTTCTCCGATACGGGAAGTTCTGTTTGCAAGAAATCTCTCAGATCAGGTGGAAACTGCAAGCCGAATTGACTTTCTACTTGTTCAACTTCTTTATCGGATAATCCATGTTCAAATTCGACTTTTTTCTCTTTAAGCTTTCGAATGATTTCTTTTTTTTGGGCGTGTTTCATAGATATTCCTTTCGTATGTTTTATCTCTAATATTTACACTCAAGTTGTTGTTAAAACCATTCATGACCAATAACTTTCCAAATTTCATCATCGTAACCATTGAGGCTTTTAGGTCTATTAGGATTACCAAAATAGTCCATATTTTGATTACGCATAAATTCTACAATACTTGATTTCAATGCTTCGCAAAATACTAGTCTATCAAAGTGAAATTTATCTACATTATCCGTTGTGGGTAGCCCTAAAACTAACCAGTCCATTGGTGGATTTGGCGAAACCTTAAATTTAAACTCATGGCTGTAGTCATCAAGTATAAAGTAATGTACTTTCCTAACAGGCTCTTGTTGCAGTTCAAAACCAACTTCAACTAGATTTAAAAGGTTTTTGAAAAGATCTAAAAATTCATACTTAAATATCGCTGTTTGATTAATTTTAAATTTGACGTAGTAAAAACCTTGGAAATAACCAATTTCAAAGACTACTGTGTCTAAAGTCATACTTTACTCCTCAAGAACCTATCCCTTAACACAAACCACCTGACGAAGCGTATGTACCACTTCTACCAAATCGCTTTGCGCTTTCATCACGTCATCGATGTTCTTGTACGCTGCTGGAATTTCATCAATCACATCCGCGTCTTTACGGCATTCAACACCTTCAGTTTGCGCAATTTGATCGGCAATGGTAAAGGTCTTTTTGGCTTCAGTCCTTGACATCACGCGACCTGCGCCGTGTGAGCATGAGCAGAACGATTCCTCGTTACCTTTACCACGCACGATGAATGATTTGGCACCCATTGACCCCGGAATGATACCGTATTCACCAACGCGGGCACGTACCGCACCTTTACGAGTGACGAATACTTCCTCGCCATAATGCTCTTCTTTTTCGACATAGTTATGGTGACAGTTCACCGCTTTTACCGCCGCATTAAAAGGCTTAGGCACAATTTGACGTAGCGCTTTGATGGCTTTTTCCATCATGATCTCACGGTTCTTAAAGGCGAAACGCTGCGCCCAACCCACCGCAAACCAATAATCATCAAAATGCTCTGTACCTTCAGCAAAATACGCCAAGTCTTTATCAGGCAAATTGATAAACCACTTACGCATATCCTCACGCGCCAGCTCAATAAAGTAGCGACCGATAGCATTACCCACACCGCGTGACCCTGAATGTAGCATAATCCACACTTGGTTGGTTTCATCCAAGCAAACCTCTACAAAGTGGTTGCCCGTTCCGAGCGTTCCCAAATGCTTTAGATTATTAGTGTTTGTGAGCTTAGGGTGCTTTTGAGTCAGATAATTAAAATCATCAACCAGCGTTCCCCAACCTTTCAATACCGTTTCATCAGGATTTGACCACGCCCCGACATCTCGACGTGATCCACGTCCACGGGTTTTGCTACGACCATGTGGAATCGCTTTTTCAAGCTCGGTACGCAGACCTAGCAGATTATCAGGCAAGTCGTCAGCGGTCAGCGTTGTTTGCACCGCCATCATCCCGCAACCAATATCGACACCGACAG
>JBBSUA010000211.1:0-4191 GCA_038235315.1 Pseudomonadales bacterium
GACCTGCAAGGTTGCCACGGCGCTTATAAAAAGCTGCTTGAAAAATTAGATTTTGATCCTACGCAAGATAAGCTATGGTTTGCTGGTGACTTAGTGGCTCGTGGAGAGGATTCGCTAAATACCTTGCGCGATGTCAAAGCACTGTGTGAGCAAGGCGCAGCGGCAACGGTACTTGGTAATCACGACTTGAACCTGTTAGCGGTATGGCGTGGTGCTACTAAAATCAAGAAAAAAGATAAGACAGCGCCAATCTTTGCCGCTGATGATAGCGAAGAGTTATTACAGTGGTTACGCCTTCAGCCTATTTTAGCGTATCCGGATGCACATACGGTACTGGTACATGCGGGTATTCCACCGCACTGGACGATCAATCAAGCGGAAGGTTATGCACGACAACTTGAGCAACAGTTGCAAGGCAGCTTATGTCAATTAGATCGATTATTGCCACATTTGTACAGCAAAACGGCGGATGAGTGGCACGATGACATCAACGGCTTTACTAAAATGCGAGCGATTGCTAATTATTTCACTCGTATGCGCTTATGCAAGCAAGATGGATCACTAGAATTCAGCTTTACTTCAAACTTAGATGAGCCGATGCCCCATGATTTTTTGCCATGGTTCGACTGGCAAGTGCCACGCGAGCGTAAAATATTATTTGGGCATTGGGCTGCGCTAAAAGGTGAGGTTGATCTGCCTCATGCCCGCGCACTTGATGGCGGCTGTGTCTGGGGCAACGCCTTATTAGCCTATCGATTGAGTGATGGTCAGATTATCACCTCAAGTGCGCATTGTTATTTGTCATAATACCCTGTGTCTTTTGACCTTAATTGCAAACAGAACAACCGTCATAACCTAACTCCCAATTAATGGGGCAGGTTAGGCGGTTTTTTAGGTTTAGGTAATGGAGTTTTGACCTCTCCTGTCGCTTTACCTTCTAGGTTGGTATCGCTGCCACTATTAATTGCCCCTAGCGTCTTAGTCGCCTTATCATATTGAATGTCATCAGTATAGGGCACGCTGTTTAACTCTTCATCAATCAGCCCATCGTCAAGATTGACCGTTTTTTTAGGTAGGGTAGTTACGTCTGCATGATCAGTTTGAGACGGATTATCATAGTGAATATTGGTGGTTATCGGTGCACCATCGGTATTTCCTTGCAGTGATTCAGGGAGGATCTTTACATCAGATAAGCGTCGTACCACATAGTTACTGGGTAGTGACTTACCACCTTTTTGTGCTGCGCTATCATCAAATATCATGTGACCTTGGCTGTCGATACGAGCGTATTTCATGGGCTTATCACGCGGCCAAAAGAAGTCAGAGGGGTGGCTGATAATATGACCGAAGACGAGGTTGGTAAGTTTACCCCATTCAAAGAATCGAACTTCTTTAGAGCGTAAAGCTACAAACAGTGCAAGCGAAAAGCTCACCATTAAGTTGAAAAGACCAATTAGCGCAACCCCAAGAATAGATATTAATATCACATTCCAATCCATTTGTGTGGCAGATAGATTAAACAGTCCATGCGCTAAGTTAGCGGAGGCAAATGCAATATGGCGAATATCAATGGGTAAACCGAATAGATAGCCGATAGTAGCTGTACTGCCTAAGAATACCCCGAATAAAAAGTTACCCATAATCGCGCCAAGATTGGCCTCAACGAAACCCCCTAAACGCTGTAGCCATGAGCGCGGTAATAAATACTGTAATAACCAATGCCTACGAATACGAGCGCCGATTTGATTATAAACGGCTAAATTGTCGTAATAGCCCGCAATCAGACCAGATAAAAACAGATAGACACCAGCAATGGCGGCATGGGGCAGTGCCAGTGAGTGAAATGGGTCGAGATCATGAAGCAAGTGCGACGCTTTATTGGTATCTATCATCGGCGCGCCAGTGTACTGCAACCAAGCAAAAGAGATGATTAATGCCACAGGTATCGCCATCATAATATTACCCATAATAGCGATAAATTGGGTACGTAAGATATCGACGACCAGCTCTGATAGCTTGGTCAACTGATGTGATTTTTTGCCCGAACCATCTGAGATGGTAGAGGCAATGGCCGCCGCAGTCATCGCGGGCTGCTTGGTAGCTACCGTTCCATGAACAACATGGATAAAGACAAAGCCTAAACCATAAATCATACTATTGACAAAGGCTCGTCCCATAGGCGCTAAAGCCAACTGATACGTTACTATTTTTGTGGTCGCCATAAAAGCAATAATAAAGCCACCAATGGAGGCTTTTTTGAACATTTTCTGATAACCCGACTTATCAGTACTGATGTAATGCTCACCAACTCGACTGGCGTTCTCAGTAACTTTACGTGAGAGGAGTTTGGTACTATTATCAATAAGATAACCAATACTATAGCGCTGATTAGCGGTGGTGATGAGCGTTTGAATCAGCTCAATAATGGCAGCGTCACGTTTGTGCTTATCGTCGGCGACCAGTTCGGTTAGAATGCGCACACGCTGTAAGCTCTGATCAAGGCGCAGCATCATGTTAGTCAGATGAATAGAGATACCCGTTTTATAGATGCGCTTACGTACAGTAGCAACGATGTCTTCGCATTGCTCAAGCATCACCAATAGTGGTGCTGGTTCGACCGCTTGCTCAGGTGTGATATCGGTTAAGGTGTCAAGCTCATGCGCTTGGCGATATTGATTAACGAACAGTACTGCTTCTTGATTTTGCGCCACAAAAGCTGCTGAGTAGTTCAACATTTGCGGATAAGCATCCATCAAGTCAGGATGAAGACCTATACCGCTGATTCGATAGGACAAAATAACAATGGCGTTCAAGATACTATTTTTTGTCGTCGCAACCAAATACATATGATCGTCTGTTACCTTTAATAAGGTAACTAGCGTATCCCACTTTTCTTTTTCGATATTTGCCAGCCAACGCTCGTCTTGGGTTTCATCAAACAAATAACCAACCAGCTCAACGACTGAGTCCTCTTGTGGCAAGAGCGGCAAAAATCGGTGACCAATCAAGCGTCGCAAGCTACTAAAAAAACCTTCGTCCGACATAATACCCGTATCGGTATAAAGCGCGATTTGACGATATTGAATAATGAGCTTTAGTACGAAGCTGGCAAGTCCATCACCATATTCAGGATGTTGCTTTAGAATATCAATGAAGGTCTGTATCTTCTGATTAGCTAGTGCTGGCTCCTTTTCAGTAGCTCGCAACTCATTAATCAAGCGCTTGAGCACAGAGGGATCTGGTACATCGCTTAGAGCCGTAATCTGCTGTAAAATGCGTTTTATTTCTGACACAGTGCACCCTTTATCATTATTTTAATCGTTATGAGTGATCATTGCTGATGGTGAAATAGAGATCTACAAACACAAGAGAGTAGATGGTTGTTTGTAGACAATTAAACAGTCAATTGAATATCCAACTGGCCATTTCTATATAAACAGTAGTAAGTAGCCAAGTTGTGTTTTAAGTCATTTTAATCGTAACCACGTAGTTAGGGTTAATTATTTTGTTAGAAATTAATTTTGCACAAAACCCTTAAGTTAAAAGCTTTGGACAAAAAAAGGGACAGTATTTAAACTGTCCCTTTCAATTATTCTAACACAAGTCGTTTAATTATTGAGTAGCTACTGATCAGCGACTCAATAATTAAGCCGATGCATTAAAGTAAGCAAGATCGAAGTTCATCATTGGGTCACTACCTGCTTTTACCATCTGTGCATGGGCATCAATGCGAGGCAAGATGCGCCCTACAAAATAATCAGCAAGTTTGGCTTTATTGGTGTAAAACTCACCCTCTTTGCCATCAGCGGCTTCTACGATCATGGCAAACATATATGAGTAGCATAAATAACCAACAGCGTGCATATAGTCAACCGCACAGCCGTTAATCTCACTCTTGCGTACACTAATATTAGCAAGAACCGTATTAGTTAATTCTTCAACCGTGTCAGCAGCGTCTAATGTCGCTTGCTTAACACCATGGTCTGCTTGCATGGCATTGATGAAATCGCGAATCTCACCTAAGAAGTTAGTGATATATTTGCCATTATTACGAGCGACTTTACGACCGAGTAGATCTAACGCTTGGATACCGTTAGCGCCTTCGTAAATCTGAGCGATACGGGTATCACGAACGATTTGCTCCATGCCCCATTCACGAACATACCCATGACCACCAAAGACTTGCTGGCA